>JBDTZJ010000130.1:0-5028 GCA_040005255.1 Sphingomicrobium sp. | reverse complement strand
CGCGCGCGAGACGTTCGCGGAAGGCGGCGCGGGCGAGGATCTGCCGGCGCTGTCGGTCGGCGAGGGCATGAACATCGCCCACGCGCTGACTGCGCTCGGCTTCACGCCGTCGAACAAGGAAGCCAAACGCAAGATCGCCGAGGGCGCAGTGCGGCTGGACGACGTGACGGTCAGCGATCCGGGACTGACGGTCGTCGCGGCCGGCGCGCCGATCAAGCTCAGCCTCGGCAAGAAACGGCACGCGCTGCTGGTGCGCTAGCTCCGCCGGACGAGCACGACTCCCGCGATCACGAGCACGGCCCCGGCGATGCGGCCGATAGTGATCGGGTCACGCGGCAGGCCAAGCGCGCCGATCTGGTCGAGGAGCAGCGCAACGACGATCTGGCCCGCGATACCGATGGTGATGAGCGAACCGAGGCCGATCTTCGGCGCGGCATAAGCGGCGACGGCGACGAGGGTGGCCCCGTAGAGGCCGCCGATCCAGGCGTACCACGGCACCTTGGCGAGCGCCGAAGCACCCGGCCGATTTCCGCTCGCCACCCACACCACCAGCAGGGCAAGCGTACCGACGGCGAACGATATCAGCGCCGCAAGCACAGCCGATCCCCCGGCGCGGGAGAGAATAGCATTGGTCGGGGCCTGGAGCGCGATCATTCCTCCGGCAAACAGCACGAGCAGCATCGGAAGCATCACTGCCGGATTCATCTCACGATCCCCTGCTAGCCAGACCTGATCAACCCCACAGCCTGGTCGCGTTCGAACAGATATAGACAAATCCGTGCCGCCTGCCCGCGCTCGCCCTTGAGGCCGCCGTCGCGGTCGAGCAGTAGCAGGGCGTCGCTTTGCGCGATCGGCGCAAGCTCGGCGACGAGCTCCGGGCCCGCCACCCGAAACGCTTCCTCGCCCGACTGGCGCGTGCCGAGGATTTCGCCCGGGCCGCGCAGACGCAGATCCTCTTCGGCGATGCGGAAGCCGTCGTTGGTTTCACGCATCAGGGCGAGACGGGCGCGACCGACTTCGGTGAGCGTTGCCCCGCGGACCAACAGGCAGACACTCTTGCCCGCGCCGCGTCCCACCCGGCCCCGCAGCTGATGGAGCTGGGCGAGCCCGAAGCGCTCGGCGCCTTCGACGACCATCAGCGTCGCGTTGGGCACGTCGACTCCGACTTCGATCACCGTCGTCGCGACCAGGACCGCCAGCTCGCCGCCAGCGAAGCGCGCCATCACCGCGTCCTTGTCCGGTCCTTTCATCCGCCCGTGAACGAGCCCGACCTTATCCTCGCCGAACCGGAGCTTGAGCACGCGCGCCCGCTCCTCGGCCGCGGCGGCGTCCGACTTCTCGCTCTCCTCGACGAGCGGGCAAACCCAATAGGCCTGGCCGCCAGCGCCGATGTGCCGCCCCAGCCCGTCGATCACTTCCGGAAGCCGCTCGTCGCTGATCACCCGAGTTTCGACCGGAGTCCGGCCCGGCGGCATCTCGTCGATCCGGCTGACGTCCATCTCGCCATATTGGGTCAGCGTCAGCGTGCGCGGGATCGGGGTCGCGGTCATCACCAGCAAATGCGGCGGATGCTCGGCCTTGGACGCGAGCAGCAGCCGCTGCGAGACGCCGAAGCGGTGCTGTTCATCGATCACCGCGAGGCCGAGCTTCTTGTAGGCGACCTTTTCCTGAAAGATCGCGTGCGTGCCGACGAGAATATCGATCGAGCCGTCGGCAAGACCCATCAGCACACTGTCGCGCGCCCGGCCCTTCTCGCGGCCGGTGAGGATCGCGACGCGCACGCCAATGCTGTCGAGCTGGCCGAGCAAGGTCGCATGGTGCTGCCGCGCGAGAATTTCGGTTGGCGCCAGAAGCGCCGCCTGGGCTCCGGATTCGACCGCGCCCAGCATCGCCATCAGCGCGACCAGCGTCTTGCCCGACCCGACATCGCCCTGGAGCAGGCGCAGCATCGGCGCCGACTGCGCCATGTCGCCGCGGATTTCCTCGATCACGCGCCGCTGCGCACCCGTCAGCTGGTACGACAGCCGGAGCTTCGCCGTCAGCTCGCCCGTGCCGGCGAGCGGCGCGGTGCGGTGCCGTCGCTGCGACTGGCGCAAAAGCAGCAGAGCGAGCTGGTTGGCGAACACCTCGTCATATGCAAGCCGCCTGCGTGCAGCGTCGGCGCCGGGTTCACGATGCACCAGCGCGAGCGATCCGCGCCACGCGCTCCAGCCCTCGCGCGCTAGTAGCCCCGGCTCGACCCATTCCGGCAGCTCGGGCGCGCGCTCCAGCGCCTCGCGCACCAGCTCACCGACGCGTCTATTGGTCAGCCCTTCGGTGAGCGGATAGACCGGCTCGCGGACCGCGGGTTGCGGGCCTTTGCCCGGTTCGCTCACCTCCGGATGGATGATCTGCCACTCGTCGCCATAAGCTTCGAGCTTGCCCGAGACCGTCCGCAGCTCGCCCATCGGCAGGCTGCGCTTCGCCCAGCTGGGATTGTTGAAATAGATGAGGCTAATCGTGTTGCCCTCACCATCCGCCGCGAAGATGCGTGTCGGGCCGCGGCCCGAACGGCTCTCGCGGGCCTCGAAGGGCTTCAAGTCGAGGATCAGGTTGCGCCCGAGCAACTCGGACGACGCCGACCCGACTCTCACCCGTTCGATCGCCCCGGTGGGAAGATGGTAGAGCAGGTCGACGATGCGGCTGATGCCGAGCTTCTTCAACAGCTTGGCGAGCTGCGGCCCCACACCTTTCAGCGCTTCCACCTCGGTGAACAGCGGGTTGAGGATTTCGGGCCGCATGATTGAGTGTTAGCGCCCCTATTCCGTCATTCCAGCGAAAGCTGGAATCCAAACGCCGCTTGGACCCCAGCCTTCGGTGGGGTGACAGGACGGCGCGGCATAACTATCTCCCGAGCATGCCTTCCGACCCGGACCTGAAGCGCCTCGCCTGGCGCGCGCATCATCGCGGCACCAAGGAGGCCGACCTGCTGGTTGGCGGTTTCTTTGATGCCCACCACCGGCAGTGGAGTTCCGAGGAGCGCGCGCTGTTCACGGCGATGCTTGAGGAACAGGACGTCGATATCATGGCCTGGGCGCACGGAACCGCCGAACCGCCCGAACGCTTCGCGGGTCCGATGATCGAGGCCCTAAAGCAGCTCGACTATATCCGGATCGCGCGATGAGTGAGCCGCTTCAGCGCGTCCTTCGCGCCGATCACCCGCTGACTCTTGCCGGCGTGCCGACCGGTTTCCTCCCGTGGCTCGCTGCCGATCTCGCCCGCGCGGCGCATGGCGGCGGCGAGGGCGGGCGCGCAGTCGCGATTGTTGCGGACGAGGCCGCGATGCGTGCGCTCGCCGAGACGGTCCCGCTGTTTGCATCGGAAGTGGAGGTGCTGACCTTCCCCGGCTGGGACTGCCTGCCCTACGATCGTGCGTCCCCGGCCCTGCGCGTGATGGCCGAGCGGCTGGCGACGTTGGGCGCGCTCCAGGCGAAGTCGGACAAGCCGCAACTGCTGGTCGCGACCGCCAGCGCCGCATCGCAGCGGCTGCTCACGCCCTTCCGAATTCGCCAGCTGACCCGGCGAATCGCACAGGGCGAGCGGATTGAACGCGAAGTCCTGACCGGGCAGCTGAATGCGCTCGGTTACCAGCGCGCGGACACGGTTGCCGAACATGGCGAATATGCCGTGCGCGGTTCGCTCATCGACCTGTTCCCGGCCGGCGAGGAAATGGCGCTGCGGCTCGACTTCTTCGGCGACGAGATCGACAGCATCCGCCGGTTCGACCCCGCCGACCAGCGCTCGACCGACAAGGCCGACGCGTTTGTGCTGATGCCGGCGTCCGAGGCGCTTCTCGACGAGGACACCGTCAAGCGCTTCCGCTCGCGCTACCGCGAGCAGTTCGGCGCCACCGCCACCCAGGACCCGCTGTACCAGGCGCTGTCCGACGGCCGACGGCTGGCGGGGATGGAGCATTGGTTGCCATTGCTCGAGGAGCGGCTCGAGACTTTGTTCGATCATCTCCACGAAAATGACCTGATCCTCCGCGATTTCGCGGCCGACCAGGCGCTGGAAAGCCGGCGCGATGCGATCGAGGACTATTACCAGAATCGCGTGCGGGCGATGGAAGGCCAGCCCGGAAGCTACCGCCCGCTCGAACCGGATGTGCTCTACGTCGGCAAGGACGAGTGGGCGGACGTCGTGGCGACGCGGCCGATCCACCTCGCCTCGCCGTTCCCTGAGCCCGAATCCGATCGGGTCATCGATTTCGGGGTCCAGCCCGCGCGCGATTTCGCGCCCGAACGCGCGCAGCAGGCAAACGTCTATGAGGCTGTCGCCAAACACGTCGGCGACCTGCGCAAGAGCGGCCACAAGGTGGTGCTCGCAAGCTACACGCGCGGCGCCCGCGAGCGGCTTTCCGGCCTGCTCGAGGACCACGGGCTCAAGGCGCAGAAGCTCGCCGACAGCTGGCAGGAAGCTCTCGGCTCAAAGAGCCAGCCCGCGCTCCTCGTGCTCCCGCTCGATCATGGCTTCACCACGCCCGAGATCGCCGTCCTCACCGAGCAGGACATGCTCGGCGACCGGCTCGTCCGTCGGCGCAAAAAGCGCAAGGCGGCCGACGCTTTCCTCGCCGAGCTCGCGACCCTGTCCCCCGGCGACCTTGTCGTCCACGCCGACCATGGCATTGGGCGGTACGAGGGGCTGACCCAGATTCCCGTCAGCAAGGTGCCGCACGACTGCGTCGCGCTCGAATATGCCCGTGGCGACAAGCTCTACGTCCCGGTCGAGAATATCGAGCTGCTGAGCCGCTACGGCAGCGACAGCGAAGGCGTCACCCTCGACAGCCTCGGCGGCGAGGCGTGGCAACGGCGCAAGTCGCGGATGAAGGAGCGGATCCGCGCCATCGCCGGCGAGCTGATCAAGGTCGCGGCGCTCCGTGCTACGCGCCCCGGCCTCATCGCCGAGCCCGATTCAAGCTATCCGCAGTTCGTCGACCGCTTCCCATATGAAGAGACCGACGACCAGGACCGCGCCATCGCCGACGTGCTC
>JBDTZJ010000129.1:0-5037 GCA_040005255.1 Sphingomicrobium sp. | reverse complement strand
GCGCCCCTGAACGCGCCGAACACGCTGCCGCGGGCAACCTTGCGATGATCAAGGGCGAAGCCGGTGACCTCCGAATCCGAGTCCACCTCCGCGAGATCGCGCAGTCTCACGCTGGCTTATTCCTTGGCTTTGTCGTCGTGGACGAACGGGAGCACGATACTCATGTCGGGCTCGCGGCTCTTGTCGGGGTGGACTCCGAGCAAGGGCGCGATGCGGCTGACGGCGACGCCGAAGGCCGGGCCGATGTTCCAGGCGGCGGTATGGAAGCCGTAGGTCTCCGCCGTCGCCTTGGGATCGTCGAGCATCATGACCATCACATAGCGGGGCTCGTCCATCGGGAACACACCCGCGAAACTCGTGACCACCGCGGCCGACGTATAATGGCCGCCGACGAGCTTTTCGGCGGTGCCGGTCTTGCCGCCAACGCGATAGCCCGGTGCATCCGCCTTCTTGCCGGTGCCGTCGGTGACGACGAGGCGCAGCAACGACCGCATCTTGAAGCTGGTGTCCTCGGAGAAGACGCGCACGCCGCGCGGCACCGGGTGATTGCGGTCGACCTTGAGCAAGGTCGCGGGGTGGTAGACGCCGCCGTTGAACAAGGTCGCGTAACCGGTCGCAAGGTGCAGCGGGGTGACGGCAATGCCGTGGCCGAAGCCGACAGTCATCGTCTCGAACGGCCCCCAGCGCGACCCGGGTGTCAGCGTGCGCCCGCGCTCCCTGAGCTCGACCCGGACGGGATCGAGGAAGCCCATCTTCTTGAGGAACGATTTCTGCCGGTTCGCGCCGACCTGGTCCGCGATCTGGGCAGTGCCGATGTTCGAGCTTTCCTTCATGATCTCGGCGACGGTGCAGGCGCGCCCGAAAGGATGGGTGTCGTGGATGACGTGGCCGTAGACGTGCAGCTCCTGCGGGCAGTTGTAGACCTTGCCGAAGCTCTTGATGATGCCGCTGTCCATTGCCATCGCGACCGTGAACGGCTTGAAGGTCGAGCCGAGCTCGTAGACGCCGAGCGTGGCGCGGTTGAACCGGGCCTCGTCCGACGCCTGCCCGGCCGCATTCGGGTTGAGCTGCGGCAGCGAGGTCATCGCCAGCACTTCACCCGTGCGCACGTCCATCACCACACCCGCGGCGCCAATCGCGGAGAAGTGAGTCATGGCGGAAAGCAGCTCATGCTCGAGCGCCTGCTGCACCCGGCTGTCGACCGACAGGACCAGCGGCTGTCCGCGGGTGGCGGGGTCGGCCAGAAAGCCGTCGAAGGCGCGTTCCATGCCGGCGACACCGTGCCCGTCGATGTCGGTATAGCCGATGACGTGCGCGGCCAGGCTGGTCTGCGGATAGAGCCGGTCGGGCTCGCGCTGGATGGCGAGGCCCGGCTCGCCGATCGCATTGACCGCCTCGACCAGCCCGGGTGAGGCGCGGCGGCGCAGGTAGAAGAAAGGCTTCCCGGACCTCAGCAGAGCGAAATATTGTTCCTCGCTATATTCGGGCATGAGTTCGGCGAGGCGGCGCGCGAGCGCGAGCTTGTCGCCAATCACCTTGTTCGGATGGACCGCGATCGTCCAGGCGTCGATCGTCCGCGCCAGCGGATCGCCGTTGCGGTCGACGATATCGCCACGCTCGGGGATGTAAGAGGTCAGCCCTTCCTTGCGGCCGGCATGGTCACCGAAGGCTGCGAGGTAGAGGATGCGCAGGGCGATGACGGCGACGATCCCGGCATAGACGAGCATGCCGAACATCAGCCGCTGGTGCATGACGGCGAGCAGCTGGCGGCGCTGGCCGACCAGTCGGAGCCGCTCGGGCCGTGGCGCGACGAGAGCGGGCGACGGTGCGTTCATCTCTCGGCAGTCAGGTCCTTGGAATGTCTCGACGGAAGCGGCGCGAGCGGGTCGACTTTCGCAAGCCGCACCGGCCTTGTCACGGCCCGCGCCGCAACGACCGCCGGCTTATCCACCAATTTCTTGGCCGCCGCCGGAACCGGCTTCACCACCGGCTTCTTCGACTGGGCGGCCGCGAGGCCCGGCTTCTCCGCGGACTTGGCTTGGGCCGGCTTAGCCACTGTTGCCGGCTTGTCCGTGGATCTGGCGGTCGTCAGGGGCAATGCGACGACCGACCGCGCCGGGACCTCGCGCGTCTCGGTTTTCAGGCTCGCCTCATGAAGCAAGGCGTTCGGGCTGACTGGTGCGGCACGTATGCCGAATTCGTCCGTCTCTGGCCGGCCGACAGCCGGCGGTTTCGCCGGCGCTGGGGCCGAGGCAAGCACCACCGGCGCCTGGAAATCGACCTTGTGCTCGGGCTGGGCGAGGCGCGCCAGCTCGAAGCCGCCCTTGAGGAACTGGTCCGCCGACGGTGCGGCGAGCGCGAACGCACCGGCGTTCCAACGCTCGAGTTGCGACAGCCGGCCGCGCGTGCCGATCTCGGTCTGCAGCACGCGCATGTCGCGCTGGGCAAAGACGATCCGGGTTTCGACCGCCTCGAGCTGGGCGCGCTCTGACGCCACGCGAAGCGAGACCATGTAGCAGCCGAGCGCCGCGCCGGCGCAGCTGGCGACCATGAAGACGGAGCGGAAGCTGCGGCTACTCATTGCAGGCGTTCCTTGCGAGGTGGGGCGGAGGTACGAACGGCGGAGCGCAGGCGCGCTGACCGGGCGCGAGGGTTGGTCGCCAGCTCGCGCTCCGACGGCGCAACTGGCTTCGCAACCCGCTCGAAGGTGGGCTCATTGGGGTCGACGAGCGCCGGGCGATGGCGCGAGCCGGCCGGAGTCCCGCCGCTGCGCTCACGGAAGAAGCGCTTCACGATCCGGTCTTCGAGGCTGTGAAAGGTGACGACCGCTAGTCTGCCGCCCGGCTTCAAGGCGCGCTCGGCGGCTTCCAGTCCCTGCTCGAGCTCGTCGAGCTCGGCGTTCAAATGGATGCGGATCGCCTGGAAGGTGCGGGTCGCAGGATCGCTCTTCCGTCCCTGGCGGAAACCCGCGGCGCGGCGGACGATCGCCGCCAGCTCGGCGGTGCGCTCGACCGGACGGGCGGCAACGATGGCGCGGGCGATCGCCCGGGCGCGCGGCTCCTCCCCATAGTCGCGCAAGACCCGGGCGATCTCGGCCTCCTCGGCCGTATTCAGATATTCGGCGGCGGTGAGGCCGGAGCGGCTCATCCGCATGTCGAGCGGACCGTCGGCCTGGAACGAGAAGCCGCGGTCGGCGCGGTCGAGCTGCATCGAGCTGACCCCGATATCGAGCGCGATGGCGTCGACGAGGCCGATGCCGTGCTCGGCGAGCACCCGGTCCATCTGGCTGAAATTCTCCTGGATCAGTTCCAGGCGCGGCTCCGGGACGAGTGACCTTCCCGCTTCGATCGCGTCGGGGTCGCGATCGAATCCAACCACTCGTCCCGCCCCCGCAGAAAGGAATGCGCGCGTGTAACCGCCCGCTCCGAAAGTGCCGTCGACCACCGTCTCGCCGCCGAGAAGCGCCAAGGCGGCGATCACTTCGCTGACCAGCACCGGCACATGTGGGGCCGTGTTTGCGCCGGTGCTGGTCATGACTGGCCTCGTTCTTCGAGGCGGAAACGGGCGATGTCCTTGAGGTCCTCTGGGATTCGCGGGTCCTTGAGGAGCAGGTCCGGGTTCCAGATCTGGAAGGTTTCTCCGGTGCCGAGGAACAGCGCGAGCTCGCCGATCTGGCCCTTGCGGCGCATCATCGGCGGAAACAGGATTCGCCCCGAGCTGTCGTAGGGAACTTCCTCGGTGGCGGCGAAGGCCATCAGGTTACGCTGCTGATAATCCAGCTGCGCGTCGGGGCTGGTCTCTTCCTTCTCGAGCAGGCGCTCGAGCTTGGCGTGCTTGAGCGCGGCGTAAGCGGGGTCGTAGGCGCTCAAGGCAGGGAAGGCCTCGTGCTTGGCAAGGACGATGGTGCGGGCGTCGCCACGGCGTTCGATCACGCCGCGCAGGAATGCAGGAATGGACACGCGGCCCTTCGCATCGACCGCGTTCAAAGCGCTGCCCTGAAACAGATGCTCTAGCGCCACGCCAAACCACTCCCCGTTCGGAGCGCGCGGGTGATGGATCGCGAATGCGCGCCGTCGCGCGCGCCGCGTTCAAATTCGAATCAAAGGGTTAGCCCCCGCGCTCCAGAGATGTTGGTAACTCAACACCTCGCGGGATACAATGGGTTTTCGTGGGAATGAATGGGATTTCATGGTCAGCGGCGGATTTCTGCGGCTTTTTGACGGGCGCCGGTGGCTTCGTTCCTTTCCTGTTCTGCTGGACAACCCTGTGGATAAGTCTGTGAACTAGCGAATCACTTCTGCTCGAGCCTGGCAAGCTCCGCGAGCAGACCGTCGAGATTGTCCGAGGCGTCGCCGCCGAGGCCGTCCGTGCCGATGAAGTCAGCGTCGGCAACGACGACTGCCCGGCCCTTGCCCAGCCGACAGTCAGCGACGAGGCCGTCCTCACCAATCTTGCAGCGGCCGCTCAACGTCCCGGGGGAGACCGCCAGGACGTTATAGCCTGCGAGCTTGCGCCTGACCGGCCCGCGTTCGTCCGGCGCATCGAGCCGCAGTCCCCAGTGTGCGAGGAGCCCAGTGTCGGCGAACATCGGCGGCGGCCGAAGCGGGTCGCCAAGCGGGCGCTTGCTCGGCCATTCGAGCATGGGGTCGGCGAGCAGCAGCACCCTGCCCCCGCTCCGAACCCAATCGTCGAGCGCAACGAGGTTCTCGGGCGCCTGCGCCGGCGGCTGCGCCATCAGCAGCAGCCGGCCCTTTGAAAGCTCAGACGCGCTGGACAGACTGATTGGAACCACCCGATAGCGCGTCTCGAGCCTTTCGAGCGCGGGAGAGCCACCGCCCTTGAGCGAGAATTCCTCGCCGATCAGCAGCGGCAGGCTGGTCAGCAGCATCAGCGCCGGTCGCTGCTCCGGCGGCCGCGACCGTGGGGGCTCGCGGCGGCTTGCCGCAAAGGCCAATGCACCCCCGACAAGCGCAAGCACGCAAAGAATCAGAAGCGCGCGGCGGCGCGCGGCGGTCATTTCTTCCGGGCGGCGCTGTT
>JBDTZJ010000015.1:0-17103 GCA_040005255.1 Sphingomicrobium sp. | reverse complement strand
CGCTTGACCGCCTGCTCGTAAGGCAAATGCGTGATGCGCGAGACCATCTCGCTCGACGCGTCGTAGGCGACGTTTTGGTAGGACCAGCAGGTCCCGGGCGGGCAAGTCGGGTTGAGCTGGTTGAGGCTCGCGCGGAGGAAGGTCGGATCCTGCCCCTCCTCGAGCTTGTTGTCATAGGCATTGCGGTACAGCCCGAGGCGGTGGGACAGCAGGTCGCCGACGCTGGCTTTATATTCATTCCCGGCGGGCAGCTTGAGGTCCGGCACATAGTTCACGACCGGCGCATTGAGGTCGATCTTGCCGGCTTCCGCGAGCTTGGCGACCATCGTCGCGGCGACGCCCTTCGATACAGATGCCCAGCGGAACACCGTTTCCGGAGTCACCGGATCGCCCGAGCCGGCCAAGGTCTCGCCATACCCGCGGAGGAAGGTGATGCGACCATTCTCGACCACGCCGACGGCGAGGCCGACCATCGCCGGCTTGGTTATCAATTGCCTGAGCCGCGCGTCGAGCAGTCGATAGTCGACGTCGCGGCGCGAGGCGGGGGAGACCGCCGCCAGCTTCAGATGCGCTGCCGTGATCCGCGGATCCTGGCCGCCGCCCGCCGCCGGATGCGGACGCATCGCCAGCAGCGACGCGCCCATCAGCAGCACGAACGCGCCCAGCCCAAGCTTCTGCGCCTTTTGCAAAATCGGTCTTCTCCCCACCCTCCTCCCTGCTGTGCCGGGGAGTCGGGCTAGTCTCAACGTCAGCTTTAACGCGCTTGCGACAGGGCGACTCAGCAGTGCGACAAACGCCGCCACCGCTGGTGTTCAACGCACGGCTCGCCTAAACGCACCGCCATGCAATTCCTAAAGACCCTGTTCTGGGTCCTGATCGCGGTCCTGGTCGCCTTGTTCGCCAGCCGCAATTGGTCCGACGTCACGCTCAACCTGTGGGGCGACATCCAGGCCGACATCAAGCTGCCGGTGCTGCTGCTGGTCGTGTTCCTGCTCGGCTTTGTGCCGACTTGGTCGTTGATGCGGACCCGGATTTGGTCGCATCGGCGGCGCATCGACGCGATGGAGCGCAACCGCGTCGCCTCGATGCCGGCCGAGGCCATTCCCGCCGACGAAGCTGGCCCGGTGATATGAACCCCATCTTCGTTGCCCTCGACACCCCCCGGCTGGATCAGGCCCTGGCGATCGCGGACGCCGTGCGCGAACATGCGGGCGGCCTGAAACTTGGGCTCGAATTCTTTTCCGCCCAAGGGCCGGCGGGAGTGCGGCGCATGGCGTCGCTCGGCCTGCCGCTGTTCCTCGATCTCAAGCTCCACGATATCCCCAATACCGTCGCCAACGCCGTTGAGGCGCTCGCAATACTGGAGCCGGCGATCCTCACCGTCCATGCCGGCGGTGGGCGTGCAATGCTGACCGCCGCCAAGGCGGCCGCGCCCGCCACTACGAAGGTGGTCGCGGTGACCGTGCTGACCAGCCTCGATGAGACAGACCTCGCCGCGACCGGCGTCCAGGGCTCGCCGGAGGCCCAGGTTGCGCGCCTTGCCGAACTCGCCCGCGACAGCGGGATCGACGGCATCGTCTGCTCGGGCGCCGACGTTGGCCGTGCAAAATCCGCCTGGCGCGATGGCTTCTTCGTCGTCCCGGGGATCCGCCCGGCCGGCGCCGACGTCGCCGACCAGAAGCGGGTCGTCACACCAGCGCAAGCGCTCGAGGACGGCGCGTCGGTCTTGGTCATCGGCCGGCCGATCACCGGCGCGGCCGATCCCGCCCGGGCTATCGCGGAGATCGCGGGGAGCTTGAGGAAAGAGGAAGTCGAATGAGTTGGCTGAGCCGGGTCCGCAGCGGCATCCCGTTCCTGCCCAAGCGCCAGGGGGCCGAAAACCTTTGGCACAAGTGCGGCAAGTGCGGGACGATGGTCTTCGTCAAGGAGTGGGAAGAAAATTACAGCGTCTGCCCGCGCTGCAACTTCCACGACCGTATCGGGCCGGCCAAGCGCTTCGAGCAATTGTTCGACGCCGCCGAATATGAGCTCCTTGCCGCGCCCGAGGTCCGCGAGGATCCGCTCCGCTTTCGCGACAGCAAGCGCTATACAGATCGCCTGAAAGCTGCCCGGGCCGCCAATGGCGAACGCGACGCGCTCGTCAACGCGCGTGGAAGGCTCGACGGACGCAAGGTGATCATTGGCGTGCAGGACTTCGCCTTCATGGGCGGATCGATGGGCATCGCCGTCGGAGCAGCCTTTCTTGCCGGCGTCCGCGCCGCGATTGCGGACGCAAGCCCTTACATCCTGTTCACCGCCGCCGGCGGGGCGCGGATGCAAGAGGGCATATTGTCGCTGATGCAGATGCCGCGCACGACCGTGGCGCTCGCCGAGCTCAAGGAAGCCGGCCTTCCCTACATCGTCGTCCTGACCGACCCGACCACGGGCGGAGTGACCGCTTCTTACGCGATGCTGGGCGACGTCCAGCTTGCCGAACCCGGCGCCTTGATCGGCTTCGCCGGCCAGCGGGTGATCGAACAAACCATCCGCGAAAAGCTACCCGAGGGCTTCCAGCGTGCCGAATATCTGCTCGAGCACGGCATGATCGACATGGTCGTGTCGCGTGGCGAACTGAAGGAGAAGCTTGCGCTGCTCGTCTCCTACCTCGCGCCGGAGGCCCAAGAGGCCGCCTGATGGCCGACTTCGCGCGCTCGACGCATCCCGGCGTCCAGGCGCAGCTCGATCGGCTGGCGAAGCTGTCGCCCGTCGGCGATCGGCTCGGCCTCGAACGGATCACTGCCGTCCTCGACCGCCTCGGACGACCCCAGGACCGTTTGCCGCCCGTCCTTCACGTTGCGGGGACCAACGGCAAAGGCTCAACAGTCGCTTTCTTGCGGGTGGCGCTCGAAGCGAGCGGCCACGACGTTCACGCCTTTACTAGCCCGCACCTGGTGCGCTTCAACGAGCGGATCCGAGTCGCCGGGCGCCTGATCGACGACCAAATACTGGCGGACTTGCTCACGGAAGTGCTCGACGCGGGCAAGGGCGTCGAACCGAGCTTCTTCGAGGTCGCGACTGCTGTGGCGCTCATGGCCTTTGCACGAAGGCCGGCCGATGCCTGCATCCTCGAAGTCGGCCTCGGCGGCCGGCTCGACGCGACCAATGTGGTCGAGCGCCCGCTCGTGTGCGGGATCGCTAACCTCGCCCTCGATCACCAGCAATTCCTCGGCTCGGACCTGGCCGATATCGCGGGCGAGAAAGCGGGAATCGCCAAGGCCAAGGCGCCGCTGGTCACGCAATTATATCCGCCGGCCATCGCCAATCGCATCGGCACAATCGCCGAGGAAAGGGGCGCCAAGTGGCTCCCGCGGGGGAAAAAGTGGGACGCGATCCTGCGCCAGGGCCGCCTTCGCTATGCCGATGAGCAGGGCGAGCTGGTGCTGCCGCTGCCGCGCCTGCCGGGCCGCCACCAGGCGATGAACGCCGCGCTGGCCGTCGCCATGCTCCGCCACCAGGACAAGCTTCAAGTTCCCGCGACTGCGCTCAATGCGGCGATGGGCTGGGCGGACTGGCCCGCGCGCCTCCAATACCTCGCGCCCGGGCCGCTGGTTGAAGATCGCGAGGTCTGGCTCGACGGCGGCCACAATCCGGCAGCAGCGCGCCAGGTCGCGACATGGGCGAAGCATGCCTTCACCGACAACAAGCCGCTGCACCTCGTCTTTGCGAGCCTTGCGAACAAGGACCCGGCGGGCATGCTCGAGCCGTTCAAGAGCGTAGCGGAGCAGGTTCACGCTGTGCCGATCCCCGACCACAGCTGCTTTTCGCCCGACGACCTCGTCGAGATCGCGGCCGGACTCGCCATGGCGGCCGAGCCGCGCGAGGATGTCGAGCGGGCGCTCCGCGCCGTTCCGGCGGGTGCGCGCGTGCTGATCTTCGGGTCACTCTATCTCGCCGGCGCCGTCCTCGCCGCGAACGGCCAGGTTCCCGACTAAGCTTTCGGCGTCACGACCTTGTCGATTGTCGGGGCGGTCGCGTCGGTGCCTTCGCCCGAGCGCTTGCCCATCGCGGTGACGCGCCACCATTCGAGGAGCACGAATACCACCGCCAGCAAGCCGGCCGCGGCGGTCCAGCGGAACACCAAAGGATAACCGTATTTGTCGAACGATTCGCCGACGAAGCCGCGGCCGAGCGAGCCGACCAGGAAGGTCAGTGACGACAGCAAAGCGTACTGCACCGCGGTGAACTTCTTGCTGACGATGCCCGAAAGGTAGGCGACGAAGGCCGTCAGCGCCACGCCGGTCGCGATATTCTCATAGCTGATCGCGACCAGCAGGCGGGTCATGCGGTCATCCGCGCCGAACCAGCCGAGCAGGGTGTTGAGGCGCAGCGCGTGCGTGAGGCGGTCGATGTTCGCACCACCCTCGGCCAGGTCGGCGTAAACGAAATTGCCGAGCGGGGTGACGGCGGCACCGATGAGGACCGTCGGGAAGCGCCCAATGCGCCCGAACAGATAGCCGCCGAGGCTGATCCCGACCATCGTCATGATGATCCCGAACACCTTTGACGCGAACGCGACCTGGTCCTTCGTGTAGTGCAGATAGTCGAGATAGAAGGGGAAAGCGAAGGACGACCAGATGTTGTAGCAAAGGGCGTAGGTCAGGATGAAGCCGATGATGATCAGCACGCCCCCGCGCAGGCGGCCCGACAGCTCGGCGAGCGGGGAGACCAAAGCGCCGTAGATGTGGTTCATCGCTGCGCGCCCGGTCGACACTTTCGGGTGCGCTTCGTGCTGGACTTCCCTGCCGTGCGCCTTCAGCCAATTGACGATGGCCGAGATGACCAGCGGCACAAACACTGTCGCCACGATGATCCATGGCCCGACATGCGTGGTGAACTGGGTGACCGACGGCGGCTTCGTGCCTTCCTGCTGGGCGGCCAGCATCGACACCATGAAGCGGGCAAGCGAGATGATCGCCCACAGCCAGCACAGCCCGACGATCGCCAGCGCGGTGAAGCGTACGCGAGTGTTGACCTCGCCGGCCTGCTCCAGCCCCTCCTCGATCACGCCCGACGGCGGCCGCTGCGTGTCGGGTGCGGTGATGGCGACGACCATCATGACCACGACCAGCCCGGCCATCACCAGATAGACCGAGCCCCACGGGATCCGCGCTGCGAGCACCAATGCGAAGGCGCCGCCGACGATTGAGGCGATGCGGTAACCGAATTGATAGACCGCCGACAAAAGCTCGACCGGCGTGCGCTCGTCGGCGACGTCGATCCGCCATGCGTCGACCGCGATGTCCTGCGTCGCCGACGCGAAGGCGCCGATCACCGCGAACACCGCGAACCAGCCGATGGCGTGCGCCGGATCGCTGAAACCAAGGCCGACGAACGAGACAATCAGGCCCGCCTGGCACAGCACGATCCAGCTCTTGCGTCGTCCAAGGTCGCCGAGCACGGGGAGCTTCACGCGGTCGACAAGCGGCGACCACAGAAACTTGAAGGCGTAGCTGAGTCCGATCCACGACAGGACGCCGATTGTCGCGAGGTTGATCTTGGCATCACCGAGCCAGGCATTGAGGGTGCCGATCAGGAGCGCGAACGGAAGACCCGAGGAGAAGCCGAACGCGAGCATGGTCGCGGCCTTGCGCGTCGCCAGCGCGGCCTTGAGCAGCTTCCACCCTTTGGGTCGCTGACCTGCCACTTTTCCCCTCCCCCGCTGATCGCCATCAAGACCTTAGACAGCTTTCATGGCCTGCCTAGCCCCGCGATGAACGTCGGCTATTTCTCCTTGCGCGCGATGAGAAACAGCTCGAGGCCCCTCGGCGACTTCACGCTCTCGCCCTGCAAGTGCCGGTCGACGCATTCAATCGCCTTGCACAATTGGCGCTCGCTGTAGGGCTTGCTCAGGCAACCGACTGCGACCTCCGCGGCGCCAGGATAGGAATGGCCGGTCGCGAACAGCGTCGGCACGCCTCTTTCCCGCGCGGCATGGGCAAGATCCACCCCGGTCCTGTCCCTGCGCAGCCGGACGTCGCTGAGGATCAGATGCACTTCCTCGCGGTCGAGGACGGCTAGCGCTTCCTCGAGGTCGTCGACTGTCGCGACGATCTCATAGCCGGCATCGCCGAGGATATTCTCATTATCGAACGCCGTCAGGGGCTCGTCCTCGACGATGAGGATACGCTTGACGACCTGCTTACGCTTCCCGAACAGCATGCTGACCCCAATGACTTCGCAACCGCAACGAACGAGGCGCAAACCAGTGCCGCACCGCCAGCGCGGCGAGCGTCGAGCCGTGCCCGCGGCGCCCTCCAAAGACGCCGGCGGGCCGCAGCGGATCGCCAAGCTCCTCGCCCGCGCCGGAGTCGCGTCCCGCCGCGAGATCGAGCGCATGATCGCCGACGGCCGCATCGCACTCAACGGCGAAAAGCTGACGACCCCTGCGACTCTGCTGGAAAGTCTGCAAGGAGTCACGGTCGACGGCAAAGCCATTGCGGCTGCTAGCGCAACCCGGTTGTTCCGTTTCTACAAGCCGCAGGGGACGCTGACCGCCGCTAACGACCCCAAGGGCCGCCCGACCATCTACGACCGGCTGCCGCCTGGCCTGCCCCGCCTGATGCCGGTCGGCCGGCTCGATTTCATGACCGAGGGGCTGCTGCTGCTCACCAACGACGGCGAATTGAAGCGCCAGCTCGAGCTGCCGAGTACCGGCGTCGTCCGCACGTATCGCGCGCGGGCGTTCGGCCCGATCACCCAGGCCGAACTCGAACGGCTCGCCGAGGGGGTCACGGTCGAGGGCATCCGCTACGGCTCGATCAACGCCAATCTCGAGCGGCGGACCGGGCGCAATGCGTGGATCGAAATGAGCCTGACCGAAGGCAAGAACCGCGAGGTTCGCCGCGTGCTCGAGCATCTCGGCCTCAAGGTCTCGCGACTGATCCGCACCGCTTACGGCCCGTTCACGCTCCGCGATCTTGAACCCGGCGATGCCGACGAAGTGGCGAGCGGCAACTTGGCCGAGTTCCGCAAGACCCTCAAATGAGGATCATCGCCGGCGCCTGGCGCGGACGGCCGATCGAGGCGCCGCCGGGCCTTGCAACCCGGCCGACCGCCGACCGAATCCGCGAAACTCTCTTCTCGATGCTCGCCAGCCGCCTGGGCTCGTTCGTGGAACTGAGGATCGCGGACCTGTTCGCGGGCAGCGGCGCGCTCGGGCTCGAAGCCTTGTCGCGCGGCGCGGCGTCGGCGGCCTTCCTCGACGGCGATACGAAGGCCGCCGCCATTATCCGGCGCAATGCCGAAAAGCTCGGCGCCGCCGACCGCGTGCGAATCCTCGGCGGGTCCGCGCTCGCGCTACCGCGGTCCGAACCGTTCGACCTCATCCTCGCCGACCCGCCTTATGCGCCGGGCTCAGGTAGCGCGGCTGTCGCTGCCGTGGCCGCTGCTGGCTGGCTCGCGCCGGGCGGATGGATGACCATCGAGACAAGCCGCGACGACGACGTGGAACCAGGCGAGCTGGTCATCGACGCCACCCGCAACATAGGCCGCGCGCGGCTTACGCTTTTGCGCCGCCCTTAGAGACTTTCGCCGCTTTCTTGATCTCGTCGATCTCGTTGCTGAGACGGCGACCCACTGCCGCAGCCGCGGACTTGCCCGCCTCCTTCACCGCTTTTCCGGCCCGTTTGCCGCGCGATCCGCCACTGCTGGTGAAGCCGTGTTCGGCAAGCGACGCTAGCGCCGCCGTGGCGGCCACCGCAACCAGCTCCGCGACGAGGGGACTCTGCAGGAGCTTGATGAACGCATCGCTCATCCCGGCATCGCTCGAGCGCCGGCCACCCCCGTCAGTGCGGCGCTCGACCAGCGCTGTTGATTTGGCCATGCTTTTCGTGCCGCCCGTGCGGCCCTTATTCGTCGCTTTCTTCGCCATGGCTCGGCTCTCCTGACTGATTCCTTTGCCCCTTAACTCACCCGACGCGCCGCGTATCCAGCCGCTCTGCTGTATTGACACGATAACACACCAGAAGCTATGGTCCGCCCGAAAACAGGAGGACGGGCATGTACAGTCAGCAAGAGCTCGATGATGCAGTTGCCGCGGGCGTGATCACGGCCGAAGCCGCCAACGCCTTGCGCGCGCATATCGCGTCGCAGCGCTCAACCGCGATCCCGGACGAGGAGCAATTCCGGCTCATCACCGGGTTCAACGACATTTTCGTGTCGATCGCCGCGGCCATCCTGCTGTTCGCCGTCGGCTGGATCGGCCAGAGCATTGGACAAGCGACCGGCCTGCTCGTCACCGAGCATGGCGACCAGGGACCGAGCTTCCTCGCGCCTCTCGCCGTTGTTGCGACGGCATGGCCGCTGGCGCTGTTCTTCACCGGTCGCAGGCGCATGGCGCTGCCTTCAATCCTGCTGCTCCTCGCCTTCGTCGGCGGAGTGCTGGCAACATCGGCGTTCCTGCTCGTGCAGATTATCGGGCCCGATCGCTTCCAAGGCGACAACACCGTGCTCCCGGCGACCGTCGGAGGCATCAGCGCGGCAATCGCCGCGGCCGCTGCCTGGCTGCACTGGCGCCGCTTCCATGTGCCGATCACGGTTACCGCGGGCGCGGCGGCCGTTGCCGGCATTTTCCTCGCGATCGTCATCGGCATCATCCAGCCTGGCAACAGCAAGAGCGCGCAGGACCTGATCCTCGGCTTCGTCCTGCTCCTTGGGATCGGCGTATTCCTGTTCGCCATGTGGTGGGATGCGTCGGATCGGGCACGGATCACCCGCCGCTCTGATGTCGCTTTCTGGCTGCACCTTCTCGCAGCGCCAATGATCGCTCACCCGATCTTCACGCTCATGGGCCTGAACAGCGGCGCGGTCAGCACGGGTGAGGCTCTGGTCGTCGTCGGGTTGTACGTGCTGTTCGGCCTCACTGCACTCGCAGTCGATCGCCGCGCATTGCTCGTATCGGCGCTGGCCTACGTCCTCTATGCGCTGACCGAGCTGTTCAAGCGGTTCGGGGCAGTCGAGCTCAATGTCGCCCTGACCGCGCTGGTGATTGGCTCGGCGCTGCTGATGCTGTCGGCCTACTGGCACCAGGCGCGGCGGCTGATCGTCATGCGCTTGCCCACGAGCCTTCAGGAGCGGTTGCCGAACCTGGACCGGGCGGTGATTACCCAACAAGCCGCATGAGGCGCCGCTCGAGCGGGGCCAGCACGCCGGCAAGGTCGTGGCCCCGCTTGAGCACCACGCCATGCTCGCCAATCAGAGCGAACGCCCCCTGCTTCGAGCGTAGCGCGGGGCGTTTCTCGATCCGCACCTCGGGCCGCTCGGAGTGGCGGCGGAAAGCGGCAAAAATCGCCACGTCGGGATCAATGCGAAGCGCATAATCGCGCCAGTGACCCGAGGCGACCATGCGGCCGTAAAGGTCGAGGATACGCGCCAGCTCCTTGCGGTCGAATCTCGCGATTGGGCGCCGGTCCCATTTACTCGGGAACGGCGTGACGACACTCAAGCGCTTTTGACCTTCGGCTGCGGCTGCCCCGCTGCCTTCAGCAGGGCGACCTCCTTGCGCAGCTCTGCAAGCTCTTGCTCGAGTTCGACGAGTCGGGTGCGCGCCGGATCGACGTCCTCACCGCACGGCGTTCCGTAAGGCACAAATCCCGGGCTGTAGTGGACAGTATCGATCGGCACCGGCCGAGCGGGGATCCCAACCACGGTGGATCCGGGCGCGACGTCCTTGGTCACGACCGAATTCGCGCCGATCTTGGCGCCCTCACCGACCTCGACCGGTCCGAGCACCTGCGCCCCGGAGCCGACGACCACGCCCGAACGCAGGGTCGGGTGGCGCTTGCCGCCAATGCCCGTCGTCGGGTTGGTGCCACCCAGCGTAACGTGCTGGTAGATGGTGACGTCGTCGCCGATCTCGGCGCTTTCTCCGATCACGCTGAAGCCATGGTCGAGGAAGAAGCGCTTGCCGATCTTCGCGCCGGGATGGATGTCGATCGCGGTGAGGAACCGCGCGAAATGGTTGACCAGGCGCGCGATGAAGAACAGCCGCCCTTCCCACAGCCAGTGCGCGATACGGTGAAGCGCAAGCGCCGTGACGCCGGGATAAAAGAGCACGTCCCAGCGCGACCGCGCGGCGGGATCGCGCGATTTGACCGAATCCAGATAGGCGATGAGGCCAGACTGCAAGCGTCGATATTCCTTCCCGTCGCCTCACAATCTAAGTGCGGACTGAAGCAAATACCAGCCAAGTTGAGTTCCGATTCAATTGCGGGACCTTGCCGTTATGGCGCGCGTTAGGGCACACGCACGCAGCAACAGGGCGGGAGCAAGCCATACCAACGTTGATCCTGGGGGATCCCGCTGCCCTCATCCCCTTCATGTTGATCGGCTTCGCGGCACAGCTCGTCGACGGGGCGCTGGGCATGGCGTACGGCCAGATCTCGAGCACGTTGCTGGTCAGCATGGGAGTGCCGCCTGCCGCTGCCTCCGCCGGCGTCCACACGGCGGAAACGTTCACCACGGCCGTTTCCGGGATCAGCCACGTCGCGCACCGGAACGTCGACTGGCGCCTGTTCTTCAGGATCGCGATCCCGGGCGTGATCGGAGGAGTCCTTGGCGCCTACGTGCTGACACAGGTCGACGCGGGCACCGCCAAGCCGATTGTGCTCGCCTATCTCACGGCCCTCGGGCTGTACCTTTTCTACCGCGGGGTGATGCACCGCCACACGGAAAAGACACCGCGGGTTGTGTCGCCCTTGGGCTTGGTTGGTGGCTTCCTCGACGCAGCCGGTGGCGGCGGATGGGGCGGGATCGTCACGTCGAACCTGCTCGTCCAAGGGAGCAATCCGCGCAAGACGATCGGCACCGTCAACACCGCCGAGTTCTTCGTGACGATTACCATCTCGGCGACGTTCCTCGCGACCCTTGGGTGGGAGGCGTTCACCATCGCGACCGCGGGACTGCTGCTCGGCGGCGTCCTGGCGGCCCCGTTCGGCGCGCTAATCGCGAAGCGAGTGAACCCCGACACTTTGCTGACTTTTGTCGGCGCGCTCCTGACGCTGACCAGCCTGTTCGGGCTGTACCGCGCGCTAAGCTGACGCGCACGAACGGCGGTCCGACGCCGACCGTATTCCCGACTCAATCGATAGGGTACAATATGCCGGGCTCGAGAGCGGAGGGCGTGCTCATGTGGATTCGGAAGGCACATCTGGCGGAGCCAGGCGAGACCTATCTTGACCATCTGCGGTTCGCTGCGGGCGTCGGGCTGATGCTCGTCGCTGCGGGTCTCGCCTGCATCATTCATGGGCTATTGCCGAGCCTGTGCACCAAGACGGCGAGCCGGACCGTGGACGAGCTCAAGCGCCTCTTCGCCGAGCGCGACGCGTTTGCCTCTGCGCTTGCCGAATCGTCGGGCGCGCTGGTGTTCGTCGGGTTGGTGGCGTTGACGCTGCTCTCCTGGGCATTGCTCCTGCTCGCGCCGGGATATCCGTTGCCGATTGCAACGGCGCTGCTCGCGATGGCGATCCCGGCCGTCTATCTCTGGACGAATCCGCAGCTCGAACCAGTCGACTGAGGCGTTCAACCCGCTCTGGTTGAATGCGCACGGCCGCCTTTTCCCAATGTGCCGTTGGCTGGCGTAAATCGTTCAAGTCCATTATAGGGTCGATCGTGATTGGATTTATCAATCAATGATCGTCCATTTGCCGACCGTCAAACAGCTCCAATATCTGGTCGCGCTGCGGCGCTTCGGGCATTTCGGACGAGCCGCGGACGCTTGTTTCGTCACCCAGTCGACCCTGTCCGCCGGCTTGCGCGAGCTGGAGACGTTGCTTGGCGTGACGCTCGTCGAACGGACGCGCCGCGTCGTCCGCTTCACGGCGCTCGGCGAAAAGATCGCCGACAAGGCCGTCAAGGTCCTGCGCGAGACCGAGGAGCTCGCGGAAATGGCGCGGGCGCAAGGGCGGCCGCTCCATGGCGAGCTCCGGATGGGCGTCATCCCGACGATCGCACCCTTCCTGCTGCCGACCATGCTGCCGCGGCTCCGCGAGCAATGGCCCGAGCTCAAGCTGTACCTGCGCGAGGAAACCAGCAGCGCCGCCTGCGAGGCGCTTCAGCGCGGCCAGCTCGATTGCGTGCTGCTCGCCCTCCCCTTCCCCTGCGGCGAGGTCGACAACGCATTCCTGTTCGACGACCGGCTCTACGTCGCTTACCCGCGTGGCGAGGCGCCGGCGGCGAGCTCGGTAGGCGCCGCCGAGATCGACGAAAGCCGGCTGCTGCTGCTCGAGGACGGCCACTGCCTGAAGGACCACGCTTTGTCCGCCTGCAACCGCCCCGACCTGCGCGCCCATGCCGAAATGATGGGGACGTCGCTGCACACGCTCGTCCAGATGGTCGACAACGGCCTCGGCGTGACCTTCGTACCCGAGATGGCGATCGAGGCCGGGATCCTCTACGGGACCGGGGTCGACGCCCGGCCGCTGCGATCGGACAACCCCTATCGCCGCATCGCGCTCATCTGGCGCCGCTCGAGTCCGCGCGAAGGCGAGTTCCAGATGCTGGCTGCGACGTTGCGGCGGATCGCCGGCGATCTCGCGCCCGCCATGACAGGCCTTGGGGCGGCCGCGCCCGCGCTCCAGCTGCTCGACAGCTGAGCGAAAGCGCGGCGCTCCCGGCTTACTTGGCCAGTGCCGGCTCGGCGATGCCGATCGGCTCGGACTTCGCCCGCGTCTGCGGCAGGTCGAAGCGGTCGGCGTTCATCACCTTGGTCCACGCGTGGACGAAGTCGCGGACGAACTTCTCCTCGACTCCTTTTTCGGCATAGACCTCGGCGATCGCCCTCAATTCGCTGTTCGAGCCGAAGATGAGGTCGGTCCGCGTGGCGCGCCACTTTTCCTGCTGGCCGCCATGGTCGTAGCCGATGAACTCCTCGTCACCGCTCTCGTCGACCACCTTCCAGAAGGTGTCGTTGTCGAGCAGGTTGACGAAGAAGTCATTCGTCAGCTGACCTTTGCGCGCGGTGAAGACGCCAACAGGCGCGTCCTTGTAATTGGCGCCAAGGACACGAAGACCGCCGAGCAATACAGTCATCTCCGGGGCCGACAGACCAAGCAATGAGGCGCGGTCGAGGAGCAGCTCCTCGGTCTTCACCGAATGCTTGGTCTTGAGATAATTGCGGAAGCCGTCGGCGGGCGGCTCGAGCCAGTTGAAGCTCTCGATGTCGGTCGATTCCGGAGTCGCGTCGCCGCGCCCGCCGGTGAACGGCACTGCAACCTTGAACCCGGCATCTCGCGCGGCTTTCTCGACCGCTGCCGTGCCCGCGAGAACGATGGCGTCGGCCATCGACAGAGATCCGCGCAACTCGTCGATCTTGGCAACGACGCGCGCCAGCTCTTCCGCCTCGTTGACCGCCCAATCCTTCTGCGGAGCAAGCCGGATGCGCGCACCGTTGGCACCGCCGCGATGGTCGGAGCGGCGATACGTCGACGCCGACGCCCAGGCGGTCTTGACCAGCTGGCCGACGCTGAAGCCCGCGCCCAGGATCTGCGATTTGAACGCCGAGACGTCCGCGTCCGACGGCACGGAACCTTGCGGAATCGGGTCCTGCCAGATCAGATCCTCGGCTGGCACTTCCGGGCCGAGGTAGCGGACCTTCGGACCCATGTCGCGGTGGGTGAGCTTGAACCAGGCGCGCGCGAAGGCGTCCTTGAACGCCGCGTGGTCGTTGCGGAACTTCTCCGAGATTGCGCGGAACTCAGGGTCCATCTTCAGCGCCATGTCGGCGGTGGTCATCATCGTCGGCACGCGCTTGGACGGATCGTGCGCCGCCGGTGCCATGTCCTCCGGCTTCTGGTTGATCGGCTGCCACTGCTGCGCGCCGGCCGGTGAGCGCACCAGCTCATATTCATAGTCGAGCAGCAGGCGGAAGTAATTGTCGGTCCATTGGGTGGGCGTGTTCACCCACGACCCCTCTATCCCACTGGTGATCGTGTGCTCGCCGAACCCGCTCTCATGAGCGCTCGCCCAGCCGAGCCCTTGAAGCGCGATGTCGGCACCTTCGGGCGCCGCGTCCACGAGGCTCGGGTCGCCCGCGCCATGCGCCTTGCCGAAGGTGTGCCCGCCGGCGGTCAGCGCCACGGTCTCTTCATGGTTCATCGCCATGCGCTCGAATGTGATCTTGATATCGCGCGCCGATTGAAGAGGGTCAGGCACGCCGCCGGGCCCTTCGGGATTGACGTAAATGAGGCCCATCTGGATCGCTGCCAGTGGGCTCTCCAGCTCCAGTTCGCGTTCCGGTTGGATGCGGGTCTCGGTCGCCTCGACCCACTTCTCCTCGGCGCCCCAATAGATGTCACGCTCGGCCTCGAACACGTCCGCGCGCCCGCCCCCGAAGCCGAAGATCGGCCCGCCCATGGACTCGACGGCAACATTGCCGGCGAGAATGAACAGGTCGGCCCAACTGATGTTGGTTCCGTACTTGCGCTTGACGGGCCAAAGCAGCCGGCGCGCCTTGTCGAGGTTGCCGTTGTCGGGCCAGCTGTTGAGCGGGGCAAAGCGCTGCTGACCGCTGTTGGCGCCGCCGCGCCCGTCGCCGGTGCGATAGGTGCCGGCTGCGTGCCAGGCCATGCGGATGAACAGCGGGCCGTAATGGCCATAATCCGCCGGCCACCACGGCTGGCTGTTGGTCATCAGCGCTGTGAGGTCCCGCTTGAGCGCCTGGTAATCGAGGGCCTTAAACGCCTCGCCATAGACGAAGTCGTCTCCCATCGGGTCGGCCGACCCACCACCTTGACGGAGGATGTCGAGCGGCAGCGACTCCGGCCACCAGTCGCGATTAGTGCGGCCGAGCAGCGAGCGGACGGTTGTCGGCCGGTCCACCGGGCAACCCATCGATCCGGTCTTAGCGTCCATGTTCTACAGCCTCCTGTGCAATGTGGAGGTCGCCGTAAAGGCGCTCACGGCAAGGCGAAAACAAGTTGTTCTCGTCAGTGAGAGCAAAGAAATCGATTATTGGCGCCGCGAAAGGTTGGGGCCGCGGCCGAGGGCGGGGAGGGGAAGAGCCGCGGCCCCTGTTCGTTGGGCAGCCTGAACGCGGCACGGGCCCCTGTGCTTTGGTCGTGGGGTAGGCTAGTCCGTGCTGTGCGGGAAACGACCAATCTTCGTCACAGATAATCGGGAAATCGATTACTGCCGCGACCGCTTCAATCCAGGTGCTTGAGTCCCGTCCGGAGATAGTCGTAGCCGCTGATCAGGGTTAGCGCCGCGGCAATCCACAGGCAGGCAATGCCAAGATTGTGCACCCACGGCATGTTCGGCAGGGCGCCGCCGAGGATCAGGGCGCCGAGCGACATCAGCTGAGCGGTTGTCTTCCATTTCGCAAGCGCGCTGACCGGCACTGACACTTGCAGGCCGGCAAGGTATTCACGCAGGCCCGACACGATGATCTCCCGCAGCAGGATGACCAGGGCGGCGATGATGTTGAGGCCGGCGATCTCCGGCACCGGGTTCGCCTTGCGGCTGGAAATCAACATCATCAACACTGCTGCGACCATGATCTTGTCGGCGATCGGGTCGAGGAACTGGCCGAGCCGCGAGGTCAAACCCTGCGCCCTGGCCAGATAACCGTCGAGATAATCGGTGAGCCCGACCACGCAGTAAAGGACGAAGGTCACCGCGTAATCGACCGGCGAAGGTCGCCACAGCAGGAACACCAGGATCGGCACCGCGAGGATCCGCGACAGGGTCAGTAGGTTTGGCAGCGACAACATGGCGACGCCCTGAGTTATAGCGTTTGGCGCCGTCACGAAAGCTGGCTATGCGATGGGCCAATCCATGGCAGCCCACGCGCCCAAGTCTTGATCCAGAACGTCACTCACCTGTTGCGCGCGCGACGGTTTCTTCCGCTGTTCGCGACCCAGTTCCTCGGCGCTTTCAACGACAGCCTGTTCAAGCAGGCGGTCGTGCTGTTCGTTACGTTCCAGCTGTTCTCGAACCCGGCGAAGGAGTTCCAGTTCAGCTCGATCGCCCAGGGCTTGTTCATTCTGCCCTTCTTCCTCTTCTCGGCACTGGCGGGACAGCTCGCCGACGACCATGACAAAGCGCGGCTGATCCGCATCATCAAGCTTGCCGAGATCGGAATCATGATCCTCGGCGGCGCCGGGATCATGCTTGCCAATATTCCGCTGATGCTCGCCGCGGTCTTCGCGATGGGCACGCACTCGACCTTCTTCGGGCCGATCAAATATGCGATCCTGCCGCAACACCTGCGCCGGGACGAAGTGCTGGGCGGCACCGGCCTGGTCGAGGCCGGCACATATATCGCGATCCTGCTCGGCACGATCCTCGCAGGAACACTCGCATCGAAGCCCGCGGTCGCGGCAGCGGCGACCATCGGATTTGCGGTCCTCGGCTACCTGGCCGGACGGCAAGTCCCCCCCGCTCCACCGGCCGCCGAGCGCATCCCGTTCAACTGGCACATCATCCGTGCGTCGATCAGCCTGGTGAATGCGACCTTGCACATCCCCCGGCTGTTCCTCGCGATTCTCTCGATCAGCTTCTTCTGGACCATCGGCGCGGTGCTGATCATCATCTTCCCGCCGCTGGTGAAGAACGTGCTGGGCGCCGACGAGCAGGTCGCAAGCCTGTTCATCGCCATCTTCTCGATCGGCATCGCGATCGGATCGGTATTGATCAACCGGTTGCTCAAGAGCGAGGTTTCGGCGCGCTTCGCTCCCGTCTCGGTGATCTGCATGGCGGTGTTCGTCGTGCTGCTCCACTTCGTCGCGCTGGCCTGGAGCAAGCGCGGGCCGGAGCTCACGACGCTCGGCAATTTCGTCCTACATCCGATGGCCGGGCTGATGATCGTGGCGCTTCTCGGAGTCGCGATCACGGGCGGAATGTTCGTCGTACCTCTCTACGCCTTCCTGACGACGACCGTGCCGAAGACCGAGACGGCGCGGACGGTCGCCGCGAACAATATCGTAAACTCAGGGGCGATGGTGATCGGCTCCTTGCTGGCGTTCGCGCTCAGCAGCCTTGGCGTAGGCCCGGCCGGCCAGCTGCTGCTCGTCGCGGCGATGTGCCTCGTCTCCGCCTGGCTCGGCTGGAAACTGCACCTGGCCTGCGATT
>JBDTZJ010000128.1:0-5110 GCA_040005255.1 Sphingomicrobium sp. | reverse complement strand
CCGCCGTCAGGGGTGTGGACCACCTCCGGGTGGAACATCGTCGAATAGAAGCGCCGGCTCTCGTCGGTGGCAATCGCATAGGGCGCGCCTGCAGATTTGGCGACGATCCTGAAGCCTTCCGGCAGTTGCTCGACGCGGTCGCCGTGGCTCATCCACACCTGGTGGGTTTGGCCGATGCTCCACAGGCCGTCGAAGAGTGCGCTCTCATCGATGATCTCGATGAAGGCGCGTCCGAACTCCCGGCTTTCGCCCGGCGCAACTCGTCCGCCGAGCTGGTGCGCCATCGCCTGCTGGCCATAGCAAATGCCGAGGATCGGCAGGCCACGGTCGAAGAAATGCTGAGGCGCCCGCGGGCTGTCTTCCCACATCACCGAACTCGGCCCGCCGGACAGAATGATGCCTTTGGGCTGAAGCCTCTCGAAGGCCTCGTCAGCGGCGCCAAACGGCACGATTTCGGAATAGACCCCGGCCTCCCGGATGCGCCGCGCGATCAGCTGCGTCACCTGGCTGCCGAAGTCGACGATGAGGATGGATTCGCCAGTAAGTGCTTGGGGGGCCTGGACCGTCATGGCGGGCCGATAGGGAGCATCGGACTGAGAGTAAAGTTAAGGCTTCACTTAACTGTCTTGACGGAAGCGTACCGACTTGATACTTAACCTCATGCTTAACGATTCCCTCGGCCTCGACCGCGCTTTCCAGGCGCTATCGGACCCGATCCGCCGCGGAATGCTCGCCCGCCTGTCGCGCGGGCCTGCATCGGTCTCCGAATTGGCGCAGCCGTTGAGCATCAGCCTGCCGGCCGTCCTCCAGCATCTGAAAGCGCTGGAAGAAAGCGGTCTGGCGAAGTCCGAGAAGAAGGGCCGCGTGCGGACCGTGCGCCTCGAGCCGCAGGCGCTCTCGGACGCCGAATCCTGGATCGCCGAGCGGCGCATCGAATGGGAAGCGCAGCTCGACCGGTTCGAGAACTATCTTCAAATCCTGAAACAGAGCGGAGACTAAAAATGGCCGAAGGAAACGACCTCGTGCTCGAACGCACGCTCGACGCCCCGATCGACCTCGTGTGGGAGGCCTACACCAAGCCCGAGCACATGAAACAATGGTTCGCGCCCAGGCCCTATGAGGTCACCGAGATGGAGCTGGACCTGAGGCCTGGCGGGATCTTCCGCCTGCGGATGCAGGGCCCGGACGGGTTCGACACCGGGCATGGCGTCCCCGGCTGCGTACTCGAGGTGATCGAGCGAAAGAAGCTCGTCTGGACCAGCGCGCTCGGCCCCGGATACCGGCCCAATCACATGGGCGAAGGCTGCGAGGCATTCCCGTTCACGGCAGTCATCGCCTTCGCCGACGCCGGCGACGGCAAAACAGCCTACAAGGCCGTCGCGCTGCACAAGGATGAGGCCGACCGCGACACCCACGCCAACATGGGCTTCCAGGATGGCTGGGGCACCGTCGCCGGCCAGCTCGAGGAGCATGCGCGCAGCCTGAAGGTCAGCGCTTGAATCGAACGCGTCGGGCCCCTTCGAGCCCGGCGCATCCTTGTCGCGAAGCTATTGCGCTTAGTAGCGGCGGTAGCCGTACTGCGAATAGTCGTTGCTGTTGTACGGCGAGTAGCCGCCGGTATAGCCGTAGTTGCTCTCGGCACGGTTGATGTCGATGTCGCTGACGAAGCCGCGATAATCGACTTTGCACTTCCACGTCAGGTCAACACGGGCCTGCCCGTTGTTGTTGTAGCCGTTATAGCCGTAACCCGCATAGCGGCCGCTGTTGGCGACACCGCGCACTAGCAGGCCGCCGTTCGACCGCTGCTCGACCCGGCTAATGCCGAGTACGCGCGCGCCGCCGGCGTTGCCATACCCGTTATAGCCATAGCCGCTGTAGCCGCCGTTGAGGCGCGACTGGACGGCCGCTGCGCACTGGTTGACCGCGACCTGGCTGTTGGCGCCGTAATTGCCGTAGCCATTGCCATAACCGCCGCCGAGCACCTGGTTCAGCACCTGGCCGGCGACGTTGCCGCCGTACGGGTTGCCGTAACCGCTGCCGTAGCCTGGATAGCCGTAGCCCGGATAATATTGCGCCGCCGCCGGCGCGGCGATGGCGAGGGTCGCGATCGCGACGCCGCCCGCCAGAAACATCTTGCCTGCCCTCATGACCCTAACTCCCTGAACTTCCTCGTTCCCGACTCGCCGGCAAAACGCACGGCGGCCCATTTCGGGTCTATCGTTACGGCGTTGCACCCGCCCTGAACCGCTCGTTTGCTGCGGTTCAGCCGTTAGTCGGTCACTGGTTCTTCCTCCCAGTGCCTGAGCTTGCGGTGGAGGTTCCACAGCTCCATCGGGCGGTCTTCACGCCAGCCCTCGGCGATGACCAGCGAGGCCTCGTCATCTTCCGCTTCGAACTCGCGGTAATGATCGATGTGGCCGCTGAAGCGGTGCATGAAATACAGGCGGTAATAAAGCATCGCCACAACCCCCCGGGTTGCGCAGATTCGCTATACCACTTGCCGGCCGTGCCGCCGAGTCCGCGGACTCGCTCAGTGCGTCTGTTCGAGCCCGGTGAATTGACCGAGGAAGGCGTAGACATCCGAATATTCCTCGATGATCTTGGTGATCGGCTTGCCGCTCCCGTGCCCGGAGCGCGTGTCGATCCGAACCACGTGCGGGGCGTTGCCGACATCGGCCGTGTTCTGCAGCTTCGCCATATATTTGAAGCTGTGCCCGGGCACGACGCGATCGTCGGTATCGGCGGTGACCGCGATCAGCGGCGGATAGGCCCTGCCGCCTTTGATGTTGTGGTAGGGCGAATAGGCCAGCAGCGCCTTGAAATCCTGCGCCTGGTCGGGGTGGCCGTAATCGTCGGTCCAGTAGCGGCCGGCGGTGAACTTGTCGAAGCGCAGCATATCCATGACGCCGACGCCGGGGCTCACCGCGTCGAACAGGTCGGGGCGCTGGTTGGTGACCGCGCCGACCAGCAGGCCGCCGTTGGAGCGGCCGATTGCCGCCAGTCCGTGCGGCGCGGCGATCCCGTTCGCCTTCAGATATTCGTCGGCGGCGATGAAGTCGTCGAACACGTTCTGCTTGTGCGCGAGCCGGCCGGCATCGTGCCAAGCGTTGCCATACTCGGCCCCGCCGCGAAGGTTGGCGGCCACATAGACGCCGCCATGCTCGATCCACGCGATGTTCGCGGGACTGAAGCCCGGAGTGAGTGAGACATTGAAGCCGCCATAGCCGTACAGCAAAGTCGGCGCGGGCCCGGTCGTGCCTTTCTTCCGGACGATGAACATCGGCACGCGGGTGCCGTCCTTGGACGCGTAGAAGCGCTGCTCGACCGTGATCGAGGCCGGGTCGAAGGTCAGCTTTGGCGCCGCCCATTCGGCCGCCCGGCCGCTCGCCGCGTCATAGCGGTAGATGGTCGTCGGGCGGTTGAAGCTCGTAAAGGCGAAGAAGGTTTCGGCGTCCGTGCTTTTGCCATTGAAGCCGGACACCGAGCCGATGCCGGGCAGCGGGATGGTCGACAGGCGTTTGCCCCCGAGGCCGTAGACCCGCACCTCGCTCTTCGCGTCGACCAAGTAGCTGGCGATGAGCTTGCCGCCGATCAGGCTGACACTGTCGAGCGCCTCCTTTGCCTCGGGGATCAGCGGCGCGGGCTTGGCGCCCGGCCGGCCGACATCGAGAGCGACGACCTGCTTCAGCGGCGCGCCCTTGTCGGTCGAAAAGAAGAAGCGGTTCCCCTCGTTACCGGCATAATTCCACTCGTTCTTGAGACCGGTGAACAAAGCCACTGGACGCGCACCGCGCTTGCGAAGGTCGATGATGTGGACGTCATTCTCGGAGCCGGCCAGCGTCGTCGTGACGACCAGCCAGCGCCCGTCGTCGCTGACCTGCGGATAGTGGCCGAGCTTGGGATTGCCCGGCGTCGCATAGACCAGCCGGTCGGCGGCCTGGGCCGCTCCCAGCTTGTGGAAATAGATGCGCTGGTTGAACGTCGCGCTCTGGAAAGTCGCCTTGGCCACCGGAGCGGGATAGCGCGAATAATAGAAACCGCTGCCGTCCTTGGCCCAGGCGACGCCGCCGCCGTACTTGAGCCATTTGAGGCCGTCGCGGAGGATCTTGCCGGTCGCGACGTCCATGACCTTCACCGTGCGCCAGTCGGTGCCGCCGTCCTGGATCGAATATGCAAGCCGCTTGCCGTCCTCGCTCGGCGTCCATTCCGCGAGCGCGGTGGCGCCGTCCGCCGACCAGCCGTTGGGATCGATCAGCTGCCTCGGCTCGCCGTCGAGGCGGTCGCGGACATAGAGCACCGACTGGTTCTGCAGGCCGGTGTTGCGCGTGTAGAAATAATGCGAGCCCTGTTTGTTGGGCAGGCCGTAGCGCTCATAATCATAGAGCGCGGTCATCCGCTCCTTGAACCACGGGCGCAGCGTCAAGGTCTGTAGTACGCGATCGGTGACCTGGTTCTCGGCATCGACCCACGCCTTCACCTCGGGGTCGTTGCGGACGTCATTCTCGAGCCAGCGGTAAGGGTCGGCGACAGCCACGCCAAACTGCGTCTCGACCAGATCGACACGGCGCGCCGGAGGGTAGGCAAGCGAGGGCTGAACCGAGGGGGAGGAAGCGGCCGGTGCGGCGGCAGGCTGTGAATTCACAGGTGTGGCAGTGGTCAGCAGAGCCGCAACGAGCAGTTTCCGACGCATCGAATATTTCCCTCCCCAAAACAATGGCGTAGCCGCCCCGCTAACAGCTAGGCTCAACGTTTCAAGGAGCTGTTCGACGAACCGTCAGGCGGCCTCGAACTCTTCCTCGTTCATCACCGGCCCGGAGTCCTGGCCCTTGGCGGTGACGTCGCGGTCGACGAACTCGATCACCGCAATCGGCGCCGCGTCGGAGATGCGGATGCCGGCCTTGACCACGCGGATGTAGCCGCCGTTGCGGTCGGCGTAGCGCGGAGCGATCACGTCGAACAGTTTGGCAAGCTGGGCTTCGTCCATCAGCCGCGACTGGGCGAGGCGGCGGTTCGAAAGACCGCCGTGCTTGGCGAGCGTCACCAGCTTCTCGACGTAGGGGCGAAGCTCCTTCGCCTTGGCGGTGGTGGTGGTGATCTGCTCGTGCTTGAT
>JBDTZJ010000127.1:0-5187 GCA_040005255.1 Sphingomicrobium sp. | reverse complement strand
GCCATGATGCCGATGTTGCGATAGCGTTCGAGCGGATGGCTGCGGGCCATTTCTTGAGCTTCCTTAGCGATGCGGGGAGCCGGCGCATCCGGCTTCCCCAGATATAGGTATGATTCTTACCAGCGGTAGTGCGAGAAAGCCCGGTTGGCCTCGGCCATGCGGTGCGTGTCCTCGCGCTTCTTCACTGCATTGCCGCGGTTCTGCGACGCGTCCATCAGCTCGCCCGACAGGCGCGCCGACATCGTCTTCTCCGAGCGAGCACGGGCCGCGGTGATCAGCCAGCGGATGGCCAGCGCCTGGGCGCGCTCCGGACGGACCTCGACCGGAACCTGGTAAGTAGCGCCGCCGACACGGCGCGAGCGGACCTCGATGCCCGGCTTCACATTGTTCAGCGCGTCGTGGAAGACGCCGAGCGGCTCGCGCTTGAGGCGGGTCTCGACGCTTTCGAGCGCGCCATAGACAATGCCTTCGGCGACCGACTTCTTGCCGTCGAACATGACGCTGTTCATGAACTTCGACAGTGTGAGATCGCCAAACCTGGGATCGGGGAGGATTTCACGCTTTTCGGGACGGCGACGACGGGACATGATTGTTCCTTTCTCTTCAGCCTGTTCCGGAACCTCTGGGCGAACCCTGTCCGGGGCTTACTCGTGCGGGTTACTTGGGACGCTTGGCGCCATATTTGGAGCGCGACTGCCTGCGGTCCTTGACGCCCTGGGTGTCGAGCACGCCGCGGAGCACGTGATAGCGCACGCCGGGAAGGTCGCGAACACGGCCGCCGCGGATCAGCACGACGCTGTGCTCCTGGAGGTTGTGGCCTTCGCCAGGGATGTAGCTGATCACTTCGCGCTGGTTGGTCAGGCGGACCTTGGCCACTTTGCGCAGCGCCGAGTTCGGCTTCTTCGGGGTCGTCGTATAGACCCGGGTGCAGACGCCGCGCTTCTGCGGGTTCTGCTCCATCGCAGGGACCTTCGACTTGGCCTTCTGCGGTTCGCGACCCTTGCGGATCAGCTGGTTAATCGTCGGCATGAAGCCTTCACCTTTCGTTGCCGGAAAAGTCCGGCGGTTACTTTGCCCAACAGCAATTGCGCGAAGTCCAAGCAGCCTTGGCCGCCTGGCCATCACGCAAGTTGAGCAATGTTCAGCTCTTGCCCGCACTCAGGGACACGAAGTCGTGAGCCCTGGCGGACGGCCGGGCACATAGCGACGGGGCGGCTGAGGGTCAACCGCACCAGACAAACAACGGAACAGTTCGCACCGGCGCCTCGTTCGTCGTTTCACTTCCGACAGGGAGGCCAGGATGACCCATCCGACATTCGTCAAATTCGTGCCTGCCCTGGCGCTCATCGCGCAGGCCAGCTGCGGCGCGAGCGATCGCGCGACCGAACAATCACCGAATGGAGAAGCGACCGTGGAAAACGCGACTCTCAGCAAGCTCGAGCTCACCAGCAGCGCCTTCCAGAACGGGCAACCGATCCCGGTGCAGTTCACCTGCGACGGCGCCAACCAGTCGCCGCCGCTGGCGTGGGGCGAGCCGCCCGATGGTACCAAGAGCTTCGCCCTGACCATCGACGATCCCGACGCGCCGAGCGGCACGTTCCGCCATTGGGCGGTGTTCGATATTCCAGCCAATACGCGATCCATCGCCGCCGGGCAGCAGATCGGGACGCAAGGCACCAACGATAAGGGTAGCCAAGGCTACACCGGCCCCTGCCCGCCCAAAGGCAATCCGCCACACCATTATCACTTCAGGCTCTTCGCGCTCGACGTCGACAAGCTGGGGCTGAGTTCGACGGCCAAGGTCAAGGATGTGGAGGAGGCAGCCGCCCAACACGCAATCGGGCAAGGGGAACTGATCGGCACCTGCCAGCGGCGCTAGCTCAGGAGGGCGTGAGCTCGAGGTCGACCGGGCTGCGCGGCCTCAGGTACAGCCGGCGAACCATTGGGAAGCGCTTCGCCGCCTCGACCTCGATCCCCCACACCAAAGCCTCGACGTCGCGAGCGGTGATGTCGTCGTCGAAGTCGACCGACAGCATCGCCGTGATCTGATCGGGCGCGCTGTGGACGGTGAGCACCTGGCCGACGGCGGTTACGCCTTTCCTGGATTCGACCATCTCGTGCAGCGCCGCGACAAGCTCGGGATCGGCCGCTTCGCCGATCAGCAGCGCCTTGGATTCGTACGCGAGCAACATCGCGGTACAGCCGAGGATGATCCCGATCACGACCGAGGCGGCGCCGTCGAAAAAAGGGTCGCCGGTCAGTTGCGACAGCATGAGCCCGATCGCCGCGGCAACGATCCCGGCCATTGCCGCGCCGTTTTCAAGCAGGACGATAAAGGCCGGCGGGTCCTTGGACTGGCGGACCGCCTGGAACCAGCTGAGATTGCCTTTGGCCTTCTTAAAGTCGCGGAAGGCTTCGGCCGTCGACCAGCCCTCGAGCAGAAAGGCCACCAGAAGCACCGCATAAGCAATCAACGGCGACACCGCGGGCTCGGGGTGCGCGATATGAATAATACCTTCGTAGACCGACACGCCGGCGCCGAGCGAGAAGACCAGGACGGCGACGACGAAGCTCCAGAAATATAGCTCGCGGCCGTAACCGAACGGGTGCAGCGCATCGGACGGTCGCTTCGCAGCGCGGCGGCCCCACATCAGCAGCAGCTGGTTGGTCGAATCGACGACGCTGTGAACGCCCTCGGTCAGCATCGCCGACGAGCCGGTGATCGCGGCGGCGCCAAATTTCGACACCGCGATGCCGAGGTTGGCGAGCAGGGCGATGACCAGGGTCCGCGTGCTGGTGGTGTGCGCGCTCAAATGTGAATCACCCGTCCGAACGCCGCAAGGACGCTCTCGTGCATCATCTCCGACAAGGTCGGGTGTGGGAAGACGGTCTGGATGAAGTCCGTCTCGACCAGCTCCGCGGTCTTGCCGATGGTATAGCCCTGGATCAGCTCGGTAACCTCGGCGCCGATCATGTGCGCGCCGAGCAACTCGCCGGTTTTCGCGTCGAACACGGTCTTCACGAATCCCTCGACCTCGCCGAGCGCGATCGCCTTGCCGTTGCCGATCGCCGGGAACTTGCCGACCTTGACCTCGTAGCCCTTCTCCTTCGCCGCGGCTTCGGTCAGGCCGACGCTCGCGACCTGCGGCCGGCAATAGGTGCAGCCGGGGATGTTCCTGGGGTCGGTGGCGTGCGGGTGCACGTCCTTGTTGCCGAGATCCTGCGCGATGGCCTCGGCGGCAGTGACGCCCTCGTGGCTGGCTTTGTGGGCAAGCCAGGGCGGCGCGGTGACGTCGCCGATCGCCCAGATTCCGGGGACATTGGTGCGGCACATGGGATCGGTGTCGATGTGGCCCTTGGTCGTTTTCACCCCGAGCGCCTCGAGCCCGATATTCTCGGTGTTGGGGGCGATTCCGACTGCGACGATGCAGTGGCTGAAACGCTGCTCGGCGGTCTTGCCGTCGCTGGTTTTGATCTTCGCTGCGACTCCCTTCGCGTCCGCGGTGAGGCTTTCGACCCCCGCGCCGGTGAGGATCGTCAGGCCCTGCTTCTGCAGGCTCTTCGCAAGCTGCGCGCTGACCTCGACATCCTCGACCGGGACGACGCGGTCGAGCATCTCGACCACCGTCACCTTGGCGCCGAGGTCCGCGTAGAAGCTCGCGAACTCGATCCCGATTGCGCCAGAACCGATCACCAGCAGCTCGGTCGGCATTTCGGGCGGGGTCATCGCGTGGCGATAGGTCCAGATGCGCTTGCCGTCGGCCTTGGCGAAGGGCAGGTCGCGGGCCCTGGCGCCGGTCGCGACGATGATGTGCTTGGCCGCCAATTCGGTCGCCTTGCCGTCCTGGCCCTTGACCGACAGCTTGTCCTTCCCGGTCAGCGTGCCCTCGCCCATCACGACCGTGATCTTGTTCTTCTTCATCAGGTGCGTGACGCCCTGGTTCAATTGCTTGGCGACGGCGCGGCTGCGCGCCACGACCTTGGCGATGTCGAAGCTCGGCTTGTCGTTACTCAGGCCGTAGGCGTCGGCGTGGGTCATGTAGTGGAACACCTCGGCCGTGCGCAGCAGCGCCTTGGTCGGGATGCACCCCCAGTTGAGGCAGATGCCGCCGAGCAACTCGCGCTCCACGATCGCGGTCTTGAGGCCGAGCTGCGCGGCGCGGATCGCCGCGACATAGCCGCCGGGCCCCGAGCCGAGGACGATGAGGTCGTATTGGTCAGCCATGGCTTCCCTCTTCCGCCACGATGGCTCGCGGCTGGTTCTGTTCGTCGAGCGCGACGAAGGTGAATTCGCCCTCCGCCACGACGGTTTCGCGTTCGCCGTCGCGTTGGCGAGCGATGGCTTCGGCCTTGAGGCGAAGCGACGTGCGCCCCTGCTTTATGAGGTCGACAAAGACGCTGAGCTCATCGCCGACTGCCATCGCGCCGGGGAATTTCAGCGCGTCCGCGGCAACGAGGATCGCCTTGCCGTGCGTCCGACGCGAGGCGAAGGAGCCGCAGGCGAGGCCCATCTGGCCCATCAGCCAGCCGCCGAACACGCCGCCATAGGGGTTGGTGTCGGCCGGCATCGCGGTGACGCGGATGAGAGGTTCGCGGTAAGACGAATCCATGCGCTCAGCGCGTGTGCCAGTTTAACGCGAGACGAAGACCGGCCGCGGCGATCAGCCAGAGCGGGATCGAGAACAGGAGACCGGGCGATCCGGCAAGCGGGCGGACGGTCCACCCGCCAAACCAGCTATTCATCCACACGCCCTCCCCGCCATTAAGCGCGGTCGGCAGCACGAAACCGATTATTGCGCCCATCGCGAGTGCCGTCACCCACTTCATTTCAAGCCAGCATCCCCAGCGGGTTCTCGACCAGCCGCTTGAACGCCTGCATCAGCTTGGCGCCGTCGGCGCCGTCGATCGCGCGGTGGTCGAAGCTGCCGGTGGCGCTCATGATCGTCGCGATCTGCAAGCTGTCATTGATGACATAGGGCCGTTTTTCGCCCGCGCCGATCGCCATGATCATGCCCTGCGGCGGATTGATGACCGCCTCGAAATTCTTGATCCCGTACATGCCCATGTTCGAAAGGCTCGCGGTGCCGCCCTGATATTGCTGCGGCTGGAGCTTGCCGTCGCGCGCGAGGCCGGCGAGCTCCTTCATCTCGGTCGAGATCGCCGAGACGCTCTTGGTGTCCGCGCCGA
>JBDTZJ010000126.1:0-5233 GCA_040005255.1 Sphingomicrobium sp. | reverse complement strand
GCCTCGGCGATCGGCGTCAGGTCGGTGATGCGGCCGAGAATGTCGGGATATTGGACGACGACCGCGCTGGTCTCCGCGTCGATCGCCGCGATCAGGCGCTGGGCGTCGGTCTCCGCGCTCAGCTCAGGTAGCGAAGTCTCGAGCACGTCCTCGGTGAATTTCGCCATGGTCCTCGCGACGCTGATATAATGGGGATGCACGCCCGACGAGATGACCGTCTTGGTCTTTCGCGTGATGCGGTGGGCCATGGAGATGGCTTCCCACATCGCGGTCGAGCCGTCGTACATCGACGCGTTGGCGACCTCGCAGCCGAACAGCCGCGCGACCTGCGTCTGGAACTCGAACATCATCTGCAGCGTGCCCTGCGCGATCTCGGGCTGGTAGGGCGTGTAGCTGGTCAGGAATTCGCCGCGCTGGATGATATGGTCGACGCTCGCGGGCACGTGGTGCTTGTAGGCGCCGCAGCCGAGGAAGAAGGGCACGTCGCCCGCGACCATATTCTTGCGCGAAAGCGCCGTCATGTGCTGCTCGACCGCCATTTCCGAAGCGTGCATCGGCAGGCCGTGGATCGGACCGTTGAGCCGCGCCTCCTCCGGCACGTCGCGGAACAGCTCGTCGATCGAGCCGGCGCCAACCACGCGCAGCATTTCGCTGCGATCGGCGCCACTCAGCGGCAGGTAACGCATCAAATCAACTCCACCGTCACCCCCGCGAAAGCGGGGGTCCCGCTTTTGTTGGAGGCGCAAAAAGAATGAGCGTGATTCCCGCTTTCGCGGAAATGACGAACGGAGGTCATGCGGGCTTCCTCATGATGAAGCGAAGGCGGACATAATCGGCGACGTTTGAGCCGACGCGGTCGGCGATGGCAGAGCCGATCTCAGTGCGCTCGGCCTCCGGAACGCCGGCGCGGTCGAGCCAGCCCTTGCGGAAGGTCGTGACCCAGGCGGCGACGCCATGCTCGATCGGCGTCGGCCGCTCGATCAGCCGCGCGTCGATGTCGCGGAAGCCGGCAGCGTCGTAGATCTCCGCGAATTCCTCCGGCGACGCGTACCAGTTGCTCGCTTCGACCGGCGGCGCGTAGCCGCGGATGATCAGCTCCTCGTCGAGCGCCTCTCGCAGGGTTTTGAGATTGCCCTCGGCGCCCATCTCGCCGGCAAAGCGGCCGCCGCCTTTCAGTGCGCGGAAGATCGCGCGGGCCGCCTGCTCCTTCTGCAGCACCCAGTGGAGGGTCGCGTTGGAGAAAGCGGCGTCGAACTCCGCGAAGAACTGCATGTCCTCGGCCGCGAGCTGGACCGCGTCGACACCGTTTGCGCGCGCTGCCGCGATCATCTCTGGGGAATTGTCGATGCCGAGCACGGTCGCGCCGCGCTCGATGATCTTCTTCGTCAGCGTTCCCTCGCCGCAGCCGACATCGAGGATCCGCTCGCCCGGCTGTGGGTCGAGCAGGTCGAGCGCCGCACCGCCGAGCTCGGCGACGAACGCCCCGACGCGCGCGTAGTCAGCCGCGTCCCACTTGCTGGTCGAGACGGCAGGCTGGCTCAAAGCGTCTGCACCCACTCGCGGTAGGCGGCTTCATCCATCAGCCCGTCGAGCTCGCCCGGGTTGTCGAGCTTGACCGTGAAGAACCATCCCTGCCCCTCCGGATCGCTGTTGATCAACGCCGGATCGTCGGCGACCGCCTGATTGCCTTCGATCACCTCACCGGAGACCGGAGCGTAGACATCCGACGCCGCCTTGACCGATTCGACCACGGCCGCTTCCTGGCCCTTGGCCACGCGCCGGCCGGCTTCGGGCACTTCGGCGAAGACGATGTCGCCCAATTGCTCCTGCGCGTGGTTGGAAATGCCGACTGTCGCCGTGTCGCCCTCGACCCGGATCCATTCATGCTCCTTGGTGAAATAGACGGGCATCAGGCGGCTCCCTTGCGGTGATATCGGTGCGGAACGAAGGGCATGGGCGCGACGCGCGCATCGAACAGCTTGCCGCGTTGCCCGAGCTTCAGCGCCGTTCCGGGCTCGGCGAGGTGGCTGGCAACATAGCCCATCGCGATCGGGCGCTGGAGCGAAGGCGAGAAGCCGCCGCTGGTGATCTTGCCGACCTCATTGCCTTCGCCGTCGAGCACCAGCGCGCCCTCGCGCACCGGCTGGCGGCCGTCGACGTCGAAGCCGACGCGCTTTTGCGGCGGTTCGTTCTCGAGCTCGGCGAGGATGCGCAAGGCGCCTGGGAAACCCCCCTCGGCGCGGCGGCGCTTATTGATGGCGAAGGTCAGGCCCGCCATCACCGGCGTGGTGTCGAGGTCGAGATCGTGGCCGTAAAGCGGAAGGCCGGCCTCGAGCCGGAGCGAATCGCGTGCACCGAGGCCGATCGGTTTCGCAAGCTCATCGGCGCAAATGGCATCGGCCAGCGCTGAAGCCGCGGTCGCCGGGACCGAAATCTCGAACCCGTCCTCGCCCGTATAGCCAGAACGGCTGATCCACAGCGCCGGGCCCTGCCAGCGGAAGGGTCCGCCCTGCATGAAGGTCAGCTCGGTCACGCCGGGGATAATGGTCTCGAGCACCTGCGCCGCCTTCGGGCCCTGGAGGGCGAGCAGCGCCTGCTCCTTCATGTAATCGACGACCACGCTGCCGGGCAGGCGGTTTTGCATCACCGCAATGTCGCCATGCTTGGTGGCGCCGTTGACGACGACATAGAAATCGTCGCCGCGCCGAGTCGCCATCAAATCGTCGATGATCCCGCCATCGTCATCGAGGAGAAGCGAGTATTTGGGCTTCATGTCCGCCGCGGACCTGAAGTCGCCGGGCATCAATGTCTCAAGGGCGGCGTCGACGTCCTGGCCGTGGACGAGCAGCTGGCCCATGTGGCTGACGTCGAACAGCCCGGCGTTTTCTCGCGTCCACAGATGTTCTGCGATGATGCCTTCATACTGGACCGGCATTTCGTAGCCGGCGAACGGCACCATGCGGCCGCCGCGCTCGCGGTGCCAGGAATCGAGAGGGAGCCGGTCGAGGCTATCGTGGACTTCGCTGCTCATTCACGCGCTCCGGCATAGGGTGCGACGGACAAGGCTCATCCATGAGCCGCGCCAGCCGCCCCCGTCTGTCTTTAGCGCCTGAGAGCTTTGCCCCTTCGGCGGCCCACCTGCTAGGCGGACGCTTTCCAGACTGTCAGGCGCGCGCGGTCCTTGGTGCCTGAGAGATTCCGGGGGCGGTTGCTCCTTCGGCGGTGGCTATTGCCACACTCTCCCGCGCGGCCATCCGGAGGTCCAAGGACTCCCGGCGACGCGCCGTGCCTTGGCTGGCCGGTTCCGCGAAGTCAACGCGTCGCGTTATACTTCAGCTGGTCCTGGGTGAGCTGGAAGCCGACCAGATGCTCAAAGGTCGCATTCGCGACCGCCGCGCGGACGCCGGGCTCCGCCAGCGGGTCGATCGCGGCCTCGGCTTCACCGGCCTTGCGCGGGCGCGTCAGGATCTGCCGGACGTTCTCAGGCAGGCTCGCGGCCCCGCGGTTGACGCGGACGCTGGCGCGGGCGCTGGTCGTGGCGTGCTGGCTGCCGGCCGGGAAGTTGAGCGCGACATAGCCGACCTGCTTGGCGGCGATGGTGCTGCCGCCGCGAAGCGCAACGTCGAAATAAGGCAAAATCACCTGCTTGGCGGGGCCGGCGTCGCGGCGCAGGCCGGTGACGGTGAAAGTCACCGTCGAGACGACGTCGTTGCCAGCGTCCTGGCAGAAAGCGCGAAGCTTCGTGATCGCCGCGGTGACGTCGATCGCGCGCGAGTCCGTGCTGCCCTGCGGATCGAACAGGGTAATGTCACCGGTAGCGGTCGGGATGCCGGCAATCGGGCAGTTGCTGCGCACGGCGTAGATGCCGCCGCCGTTCTCGGACGTGACATCGCCGGCGTGGCGGCAGCCGGCAAGCAGCGTCAGGGCAAAAAGAGCGGTGGTGCGAAGCTTCACTGGGTGGGGGTCCTTAACTGGGCGTCTTCAGCAGGCAGCGTCATAGGAAGGCCCTTCTATGGCTGCAAGCGATGCCTTACATGGCCTGCACTGTGGATGAATTGCCCCAACTCAGAGTTTTGATTGCGGCGCCGCGCGGCTTCTGCGCCGGCGTCGACCGCGCGATCCAGATCGTCGAGCTCGCGCTCCAGCGGTTCGGGGCGCCCGTCTATGTACGGCATGAGATCGTCCACAACCGCTTCGTCGTCGACCGCCTGCGCGGGCTCGGGGCGGTGTTCGTCGACGAGCTCGACGAAGTCCCGGACGATCGGCCCGTGGTCTTTTCCGCGCACGGGGTGCCCAAGTCGGTGCCCGCCGCGGCGCAGACGCGCGGCCTGACCTATGTCGATGCGACCTGCCCGCTGGTGTCCAAGGTGCACCGCCAGGCAGAGCGCCTGATCGAGGAAGGGCGCCACATCTTGTTCATCGGCCACGCAGGCCATCCGGAGGTCATCGGCACGTTCGGCCAGGTGCCGCCGGGCTCGATTACCTTGGTCGAGACGGTCGAAGGCGCCGAGACCGTGAGCGTGCCGGACATCGCCAGTCTCGCCTTCCTTACTCAGACGACGTTGTCGGTCGACGACACGGCGCAGGTCGTCGAGGCGCTGGAGGCGCGCTTCCCGGCGATTCGCGCTCCGCGCAGCGAGGACATCTGCTACGCCACGTCCAACCGCCAGGCGGCAGTGAAGGCGATCTCCGGCGAGTGCGACCGGATGCTGGTGATCGGCGCTCCCAACAGCAGCAATTCCTTGCGCCTTGCCGAGGTCGCCGAGCGGCTGGGCGTGCCCGCCCGCCTGATCGAGCGGGCCGGCGACGTCGACTGGAACTGGCTGGGTGAGCCCGGCACGGTGGGTCTCACCGCGGGGGCGTCGGCACCGGAGGTACTGGTGCGCGAAGTCGTCGACGCCCTTCGGTCGCGCTTCGACGTGACCGAGGAAGTGGCCGACCACCACCCCGAACGCATGATTTTCAAACTGCCGCGCGAGCTGCTCCCTGACCGAGCTGCCTGAAGTCGAGCTGTTCACCGACGGCGCCTGCCGCGGCAACCCGGGGCCGGGCGGCTGGGGCGTGTTGCTGCGCACGGGCGACAAGGAGCGCGAGCTCTCGGGTGGCGAGGCGCTGACGACCAACAATCGGATGGAACTGGTAGCCGCGATCAAGGGGCTCGAGGCGCTCAAGCGCCCGTGCCGGATCCAGCTTCACACCGACAGCACCTACGTCCGCGATGGAATTACGCGCT
>JBDTZJ010000014.1:0-17823 GCA_040005255.1 Sphingomicrobium sp. | reverse complement strand
GCCGGCGCGGTGCTGATGATCACCCACGACCGCTACTTCCTCGACAATGTGGTGAACTGGATCCTCGAGCTCGATCGCGGCAAATACTTCCCGTACGAGGGCAATTATTCGAATTACCTTGAGAAGAAGTCCAAGCGGCTCGAGCAGGAAGAGCGCGAGGAAACGGGCCGTCAGACGGCAATCCGTCACGAGCTCGAGTGGATCCGGCAGGGCGCCAAGGCCCGTCAGACCAAGTCGAAGGCCCGCATCGCCAAGTTCGATCAGCTCGTGGCTGCGCAGGAAAAGCACGTTCCCGGCAAGGCCGAGATCCTGATCCAGGTGCCCGAGCGGCTCGGCGGAAAGGTCATCGACGTGAAAGGCGTGTCGAAGGCCTACGGCGACAAGCTTCTATTCGAAGATTTGTCGTTCACCCTGCCGCCGGGCGGGATCGTCGGCGTGATCGGTCCCAACGGCGCCGGCAAATCGACTTTGTTCAAGATCATCACCGGACAGGAAAAGCCCGACGCGGGCGAGATCGATATCGGCCCGACCGTTCACCTCGGCTACGTCGACCAGAGCCGCGATCATCTCGACGGGTCCAAAAACGTCTGGGAAGAGATTTCGGACGGCCTCGATTATATGAAGGTCAATGGCCACGACCAGTCGACGCGCGCCTATGTCGGCGCCTTCAACTTCAAGGGCCAGGACCAGCAGAAGAACGTCGGCAAGCTCTCGGGCGGCGAGCGCAACCGGGTCAACATTGCCAAGATGCTGAAGCGGGGCGGCAACGTGCTGCTGCTCGACGAGCCGACCAACGACCTCGATGTCGAGACCCTCGGCGCACTTGAGGAAGCGATCGAGAATTTCGCCGGTTGCGCGGTGGTGATCAGCCACGACCGCTTCTTCCTCGACCGCCTCGCGACCCACATCCTGGCGTTCGAGGGCGACAGCCGGGTCGAATGGTTTGAGGGCAATTTCGAGTCGTACGAGGAGGACAAGGTCCGCCGCCTCGGCGAAGAAGCGACGCGCCCGCACCGGATGAGCTATCGGAAATTGACGAGGTAGCGCGTGATCACCGTCACCTCGCTGCTGTGGATCTGGAAGGGCGAGGCAGCGGGGCGCTGGTACTTCATCACGGTGCCCGAGGAGCAGTCGGACGAAATTCGCGCCCATGCCCTCGGGAGCCCGCGCGGGTTCGGCTCGGTCAAGGTCGAGGCGTGCATCGCTGACGTCACTTGGCGGACGTCGGTGTTTCCGCTGAACAGCGGCGGGTATCTGCTGCCGGTCAAGGCCGAGGTCCGGCGCAAGGCGGGCCTTGCGACGGGCGATGAGGTCACGGTTAGGCTGGAGCTGCTGTGAGCCTTAACGGTCGTTGTCGGCGCTGAGCTCGGCGGCGGTGCGCTCGAACCCCTCCGCCATTTTCGACAGGACGATCATGCTCTCGCGACTGTAGAGGGACCCCGCCAGCCGGCGGCAGCGCGCGGCCTGCTCATGCAAAGCCTCGCTCTGTTCCTCGGTGACATCGATCAGCATGTTCACTGCGCCGGTCATGACGCCATGTTCGTCGAACAGAGGCGTGGGGTAGGGGCGGAACGCGATCCTGCTGCCGTCCGGACGCTCGGCGATCGCGACGACGTCGCGAATGATGCGCTTTTCCTGGATCGCCTGAGCCATCGGGCATTGATCGTGGGGCAAATGATCGCCGGAGGTGGTGAATATTTTCCAGGTTACGCACCAGCGATCGCTGCCAAGTTGTGGCTCGCGTCCAGCCAATCCGACGCAGGCACGGTTCCAGTACGTCACGCCGCCATCGGTGTCCGTGGTGTAAATTGGGACGGGCAACTCATCCAGGACCGCGCGCCAGTCGGCGGCAGTCGAGAGCGCGTCCACGGCGGTGTCGAGATAAACCTCAGGATTGCAGGGAGTCAGCATGCCCATCCGCGTCTAGAATTCGGGTTAATCGCACAACCGGTCTGAAGAGCGACTGTTCCCCCCGCTCGGGAAAAATACCCGCGTGTGTCGGTTAGGGCACAGTGGCGCACTCGTTCGGGTTCTGAAATTCCTGCGGATGAAGGGGCCCCACAGCCGACCAAGGCTAGCGCAGGCGTTTGACCAGCAGGCGGCCGTCGTCACCCGCCTTGACCTCGAAATTGGGTACGGCGCGGATGAGATCGGACAGGCGCGTGTAGCCGAAGTTGCGCGCAGCGAAGCTCGACACTGCCTTGGCGCGCTGGCCGAGCTCGGAAAGCGGCGTGTAGCCTTCCTCGTCGCGCTTCGAAGCCTTGTAGGCGGCGCCCAGCACCTGCAGCAATTCCGTGTCGACCGGGCGCGTGCCGGCCGCGGCCTTGGGCTGCTCGAGCTCCTCCGCATCGTTCATCGCCAGCGCACCGACATCGAAGAATCGGGTGCACGCCTGCTGGAAAGACACCGGGGTCTTGGCGGTACCGAACCCGTAGACCGGCAGCCCGTCCTCGCGGATGCGCTGGGCAAGCGGCAGGAAGTCGCTGTCGGACGACATGATCCCGAAGCCGTCGACATTGCCGCGGTAGAGCAGGTCCATGGCATCGATGGTCATGCGCATGTCGGTCGCGCTCTTGCCCTTGACGACGTCGAATTGCTGCATCGGGACGATCGAGTGCGGCCCGGTCTGCTCGCCCCAGCCCTTGAGGCTGGCCTTGGCCCAATTGCCGTAGGCGCGGCGGATGTTGATCGTGCCGAGCTCGCCGAGAACGAGAAGCACCTCGTCGAGATGCTCCGGGGACGCATTGTCGGCGTCGATCAGCAAGGCGATATTGGCTTCCTGCTCGGGCAAGCGGTCGCGCATCGAATCCCTTCGCTCGAATCCTGTTCACGCTCCTGTAGCGCGATGTCGTGGAATGAACACCGTCTGGCGCTCGCGCCGTCTCAAGCTGAACCGCAGATGATCGGTGCCGGAACGAAACGCCTGCTAGATCGCTTTGAGAACCGATAGCAGGGGGCGAGTTGAGGAAGGACGAGATGATGAGGAAGCTAGGTCTTGCGGCAGTCCTCGCCGCCAGCGTTGCGGCGACCGGCTGCACGACATATCCGAACCAGTACGGCTACGATCCGTACGGCTACAACAACGGATATTCCAACAACGGTTACTACAACAACGGTTACAACAACGGTTACAGCAACGGCCCCAATGGCTCGAACGTTGCGGCCGGTGCGGCCGTCGGCGCCGTCGGTGGCGCGATCGCCAGCAGGGCGCTCGGCGGAAGCGCGGTTGGCGGTGCGGTTGCGGGTGCGATCCTCGGCGGTGTGCTCGGCGCGTCCATCAACGGCCGGCAATATTACCGCGATACCCGCGGCTATTGCTATTACGTCGACCAGTACGGACAGCCGCACTACGACTACAGTACTCGCTGCTAGTCGCGCTGATCCGTGGTTGAACTGCTAGACGGGGCGGAATTCACCTTCCGCCTCGTCGAGCATGTACAAGCGCCCTTCCGCAATCGAGAAATGGGCGCCGTGGAGCTTCAGCTCCCCGTCGCGCTCGCGCTCCGCGATCCACGGGAAGGTGCGCAGGTTGGCCAAGCTGACCTTCACCGCTTCTTGCTCCATTTCCAGGAACGCCTGGTCATTGGTCTGCGGATGCTGCGCCCGCACCTTGTCGCGCGCTTGGCTAAGCATTCCGACCCAATTGGCGATGAAATGGCCCTCGCCATGTTCGGCATCGTCGAATTGGCCGGTCAACGCCGCCGCGCAGCCTCCACAAAGACCGTGGCCCAAGACGAGGATCTCGCCGACTTCGAGCTGGGTGACCGCATACTCGAGCGCGGCCGAAACGCCGTGGTAGCCGCCCGTCGTCTCATAGGGTGGCGCAAGGGCGGCGATGTTGCGGACCACGAACATCTCGCCGGGGCGGGCATCGAAAATCTGGCCTGGATCGACGCGGCTGTCGGCGCACGACAGGATCATCACCTTGGGGCTCTGGCCTTCTGCCAGGTCGGCCCAGCGCTCGCGCTCGCGCGTCCAATCCCGGTCGCGGAACCTGCGATAGCCCTCGATCAGGTTGGCGAGGTACTGCACGCGCCCGGCTAGCCGCAGCAGGGCAGGGGTGGCAAGCCCGGTCGGCAATCGCTATCTCGCGGCCCATGAACGCCCCCGCCGCAGTCCCGACCCAAGGGCAACCAAAGCAGCGCAAGCCGGACTGGATCCGCGTCAAGGCGCCGGTCAGCGAAGGCTATCATGCGACGCGCCGGCTGATGCGCGAGCTCAACCTCGCGACCGTGTGCGAGGAGGCCGCCTGTCCGAATATCGGCGAGTGCTGGACCAAAAAGCATGCGACGGTAATGATCCTCGGCGATACGTGTACCCGGGCCTGCGCCTTCTGCAACGTCAAAACCGGCATGCCGCGAGCGGTCGATCCGCTCGAGCCCGAGCATGTCGCCACCGCGGCCGCCGAGCTCGGCCTCGAGCATATCGTCATCACATCCGTCGACCGCGACGACCTGCCCGACGGCGGTGCGCGCCAGTTCGTCAAGGTGATCGAGGCGCTGCGTAAGAGGACCCCGGCGACGACGATCGAGATCCTGACACCCGACTTCCGCAATAAGAGCGAGGCGGCGGTCGAGGAGATCGTCGCGGCGGGACCCGACGTCTACAATCACAATCTCGAGACCGTGCCGCGGCTCTATCCGACGATCCGGCCCGGCGCGCGTTATTATGCTTCGCTGCGGCTGCTGGAGAGCGTCAAGCGCAAGGCGCCGCACATCTTTACCAAGTCGGGCGTGATGGTCGGCCTCGGCGAGCAGCGGCTGGAAGTCCACCAGGTGATGGACGACATGCGCTCGGCCGGCGTCGATTTCCTGACGATGGGACAATATCTGCAGCCGACGCCGCGCCATGCCAAGGTCGAGGAGTTCGTGACGCCCAAGGCGTTCGAGGCTTATGCGGCGATCGCGCGCGCCAAGGGGTTCCTGCTGGTCGCGGCGTCACCGCTGACCCGGTCGAGCTATCACGCCGGCGACGACTTCAAGAAGATGCAGGCGGCACGCCTGGCGCAGCTGGAGCATTCGAACGGCTGATGCCGCGTCACAGCGAGACCCGCCACCTTCCGTACACGCCCGAGCAGTTGTTCGACATGGTCGCGGACGTGGCTCGTTACGATGAGTTCCTGCCTTGGGTGGTAGCGGTGCGCGTACGCTCGTCGAGCGAGCGTGAGACGGTCGCTGACCTCGTCGTCGGCTTCAACGCCTTCAAGGAGCGCTTCACCAGCCGGGTGGTGAAGGGGCGGCCGGGCCGCATTTGCGTCGACTATGTCGAAGGACCGCTCAAATACCTTCACAACGAGTGGAGGTTCGATTCCGCGACGGACGGCGGCACCATTGTCGGCTTCTCGGTCGATTTCGCCTTCAAGTCGCGGCTGTTCGAGACGCTCGCCGGGTCGATGTTCGACCGTGCGCTGAGGCGCATGACCGGCGCCTTCGAGCAGCGCGCCGCGACGCTCTACGGCATCAGCAGGTCGAGCGCGCAAAGCGCGGCCTGAAGGCGAACGCCCGAGCGGGTCTTCTCGTCGAAGAACTTCTGGTCGGCGACGATCTTGGCCGGGTCGGCGTCGCGCTCGGCGCGGGCGAAGACGACCGTGCCGACCGGTTTCTGGGCCGTGCCGCCGCCCGGGCCGGCGATCCCGGTGATCGCCACCGCGACATCAGCATCCGAGGCCGCGAGCGCGCCGCGGGCCATCGCCCAGGCCGTCGCCACGCTCACCGAGCCGAACGTCTCAACGACTTCCTCGGAGACCTTGAGCTGCGAGATTTTCGCAGCGTTGGAATAGGTTACATAACCTGCTTCAAACACATCGGAAGACCCGGGAATCTCGGTCAACGCGGCGGTGACCAGCCCGCCCGTGCAGCTTTCCGCGATCGCCAGCCGGCGGCCGGCGGCGCGGTTGGCGTCGACGACCTCGCGCGCCTTGCTCACCAACTCCTCGGGCAGAAGATATTCGCTCACTTGGGTCAAAATCCCATCCGGATGCTGGCGACCGCCTGGGCGGCAATCCCTTCGCGCCGCCCGGTGAAGCCCAAGCCCTCGGTCGTCGTCGCCTTCACGCTGACCTGCTCAGCGCTCAAGCCCGCGATTTGGGCGATATGGGCCCGCATGGCCTGGCGGTAGGGGCCGATCTTGGGCGCTTCGGCGATGATCGTACAGTCCAAATGGTCGATCACCGCGCCCTTGTCGCGCAGCAGCTCCACGGCATGGGCAAGGAAGAGGGACGAGTCCGCGCCCTTCCAGCGCGCGTCCGAGGGCGGGAAATGCTCGCCGATGTCGCCGAGGCCGGCGGCCCCGAGCAAGGCGTCGGTGATCGCGTGGAGCACGACATCCGCATCGCTGTGGCCGGCAAGGCCCCGCGCATGAGGAATTTCGATGCCGCCGAGCATGATCGGCCCGTCGCCGGCAAAGGCGTGGACGTCGAAGCCCATGCCGGTGCGCGGGGTCAGGCGCCCGGCAAGCCAGAGCTCGGCCCGCTCGAAGTCCGAGGGGAGGGTGAGCTTTTCCAGCGCGGGATCGCCTTCCAGCGCGGCAACTTTCATGCCGGCTGCGCGGACCACCGTCGTTTCGTCGGTGGGGGACGGGCCAGTCCACAGTTCATACGCCGACTTGAGCGCGCCGAGGCGGAACGCCTGCGGGGTCTGGACTCGCGCCAGGCCTGCGCGGTCGACCGGCTCGCCTACCGTCTGGTCGATGGTCGCCAGCGTATCGCCGACCGGTAGCACCGGCGCCGCACCCTCGAAGAATTCGAGGCTGGCGAGGAGCCGGTCGATCACGCCGGGCGGGCAAAAGGGGCGGGCGGCGTCATGAACCAGCACCGCGTCCGCCTCGATCGCGGCGAGGCCGGCGCGCACCGAATCCGCGCGATCGGTGCCCCCGGTGATGAACTCGCCGACATCGAGCCCATCTAGAGCTGCGGTCGCGCTGTCCCGCTGTCCGTCGCCAATCACGACCCTGGTCGATTGCACGGCGGGATGACGGATCAGCGACTCCACCGCCCAGCGCAGCACGGGTTTGCCGCCGAGCAGCCGGAATTGCTTGGGCGCCGCGCCGCCCGCGCGTTCGCCCTTGCCGGCGGCGACGATCAAGGCTGTGGTGGTCATCGGCGCGCGCCTTGCCCCTCCACAGGCCGTCCTGTAAAGCCGCGCCTTCCCATGGACCTGTTGAAGCCCATCCACGTCGGCTCCGTCCGGATCGGCGCGCCGGTGATCCTGGCGCCGATGACGGGCGTCACCGATCTGCCGTTCCGGCGCGTGGTCAAGCGCTACGGTGCGGGCCTGACGGTCAGCGAGATGATCGCCAGCCAGGCGATGGTCCGGGAGACCCGCCAATCGCTGCAGAAGAGCCTTTGGGACCCCGCCGAGGAACCGGTCTCGCTCCAGCTCGCCGGCTGCGAGGCAGAGGTGATGGCGGAGGCCGCCCGGCTCAACGAGCAGCGCGGCGCGGCGATCATCGACATCAACATGGGCTGCCCGGTGAAGAAGGTGGTCAACGGCGATGCCGGTTCGGCGCTGATGCGCGACCTGCCGCTGGCGGCGAGGCTGATCGATGCAACGGTCAAGGCGGTCGAGGTGCCGGTCACGCTCAAGATGCGGATGGGCTGGGACCATATGAGCCTCAACGCGCCCGAGCTGGCGCGGATCGCCGAGGGCCTCGGCGTCAAGATGATCACGGTGCACGGCCGCACCCGCTGCCAGATGTACAAGGGCGAAGCGGACTGGGCCTTCGTCCGCAATGTCAAGCAGGCGGTGTCGATCCCGGTCATCGTCAATGGCGACATTTGCTCGATCGAGGACAGCCGTGAGGCGTTGCGCCAGTCGGGTGCCGATGGCGTTATGATCGGGCGCGGCGCCTATGGCCGCCCGTGGCTCATCGGGCAGGTGATGAGCGAGTTGGGCGGGGGAGGGCACCGGCCCGAGCCGTGCCTCGACGAACAGCTCGCGACCATGCTCGAGCAATATGACGACATGCTTGGGCTTTACGGCATGCACACCGGCGTCAACCTCGCGCGCAAACATATCGGCTGGTACACCAAGGGGCTGCCCGGCTCGGCCGAGCTGCGCAACAAGGTCAACCAGCAGGACGATCCCGTGGTTGTGGTCCACATGTTGCAGGACTTCTACGCTCCGTGGCTTGCGCGCTCCGCCGCCTGACTAAAATACTCCTTCAAGTACTGTGTTGTTTATGCAACGCCCGTGCTACGGCTCGCCCCGAATGGACGCGCATACGGCCGGATCGCCGGTGATTTCAGAGCGAGACAGCTGGCTCCAGCGAGAGCGGGCAAGCGGGCGGTTCTACGACCGGCTCGGCTGGCTCATCGCGGCGTTCCTCGCCGGAATGATGGCGTTCAGCGTGTGGCTCCTGCGCCGCGCCGCGGAGCCCGGGACCTTGCTGACTCCGCCGCTGATCGCGCTTCTCCTGATCGCCAATTTGCTGCCGGCGATTGCTCTGATGGTGCTCTATTCGCGCCGCGTCGCGGTGCGCCGGGCCGAGCAGGGCGGGCTCGGCAGCGGCCGCCTCCACGTCCGGCTGGTCGCCTTGTTCTCGGCGATCGCGGCGGTGCCGACGGTGCTTGTCGCGATCTTCGCCTCGCTGCTGTTCCAAAGCGGGCTCGAATTCTGGTTCTCGAACCGCGCCCGCTCGATGCTCGAGAATACCGTTCAAATCGCCCGCGGGAGCTATGATGCGGAGAATGAGCGGGTCGCGAACGAGACCGTGACGATGAGTGGCGATATTGCCCAATATTTGCGCTTGGTTCCCCGTGACGATCCGCGCTTCGTCGAGGGCTTCGGCCGCCAGGTGCTCAACCGCAACCTCTCCGAAGCTATCATGGTCAATGTGGGTTCCGATGGCGTTCCGCGATCCTTGGCCCTGGTCAACCCGTATGACCGGCCGCTCGACCGAATCATCACGCCATCCAAGATTGCAGAGCTCGGGAACAAGCCCTCGGTCTCCGTCAACTCGTCGGACCGGGTCGGAGCGCTGACACGCCTCGATTATGGGCCCAACACCTACCTCTATGCCGCGCGCGTGTTCGACCCGCGCCTCCGCAGCCAGATCATTCGGGCAAACGGGGTGCTCCATGATTATCAGGTGCTATTAGCGCGCTCCAGAGCCAACCAATTGAAGTTCAACGCGGCGTTGCTGCTCGGCGCGCTGGTGCTCGTCGGCCTGTCGATCCTGACCGCACTTCGCCTCGCCGATCGCCTGGTGCGTCCGGTGGGCGAGCTGGTCACCGCCGCGGGACGCATCGAGGCGGGCGACTTCTCGGCCCGGGTGCCGGTCACGCAGTCCGAAGACGAAGTGCAGACGCTCGCGACCGCCTTCAACCGCATGACCAGCCGGCTCGAGGAGCAAACCAACGCGCTGCGCAGTGCGAACACCCAGCTCGACGCGCGCCGCGCGTTCATCGAGGCGGTGTTGTCGAGCGTGACTGCGGGCGTGGTCGCGGTCGACTCGGGGCTTAAGATCCTGCTGCTCAACCGCTCGGCCGAGAAATTCCTGCAGAAGGACCATGCCGAGATCGAGGGCCAGGCGCTGGCGTCGGTTTCGCCCGAGCTCGACGAGTTCATGCGCGGCGAGCAGTCCGAGGCGAATGTCCTGATCCCCAGCGACGGCGCGCAGCGCACACTGGCGGTCAAGCGCCTCCGCTATGGTGACGGGTCGGTGCTGACGTTCGACGACATCACCGACCAGCTGTCGGATCAGCGCCGGGCCGCATGGTCGGACATTGCCCGGCGCATCGCGCACGAGATTAAGAACCCGCTGACTCCGATTCAGCTCGCCGCGGAGCGGCTGGAGCGCCGCTTCGGTAAGGAGATCACGTCCGACAAGGAGACGTTCGAGCGGCTGACGGCGACCATCGTTCGCCAGGTCGGCGATTTGCGGCGGATGGTCGACGAATTCTCCAACTTCGCGCGAATGCCCAAGCCGGTGTTCCGCGAGGAGAATATCCACGACATTGCGCGCCAGTCGCTGTTCCTGCACGAGGTCGCGCATCCCGCGATCAGCTTCTCCCTCGATCCTCCAAACGGCGACTTCCGCGTGGTCGGCGACCGCCGCCAGCTCGCCCAGGCCCTCACCAATATCGTGAAGAACGGCGTTGAAGCGATTGAAACAAGGCGGAATCGCGGCGAACATAGCCTCGCTGGCGACCGCGTCGAGCTCAAGCTCCACCGCGATGACCAGCATCTCGTGATCGATGTGCTCGATACCGGTATCGGGCTTCCCGAAGACCGCGAGCGGCTGACCGAGCCCTATATGACGACGCGGGTCAGGGGGACGGGCCTCGGGCTCGCGATCGTCAAGAAGATCGTCGAGGAACATATGGGCGAAATCGCCTTCCTCGACCGGCCCGGCGGTGGCACGCATGTGCGGATCTCGTTCGATGCGGCGAAGCTCGCAACACTGGCTGCCGATCCGCCTGCCCAAAGCGAGGACAATCACCAAGAGGATGAGGACGCCTGATGGCTCTTGAAGTGCTGGTTGTGGACGACGAGGCCGACATCCGTGACCTCGTTAGCGGAGTCCTCGAGGACGAAGGCTATGCGGTGCGGACGGCCGCCGACAGCACGCAAACGCTCGACGCGATCGAGGAGCGGCGCCCGTCGATGGTCCTGCTCGACGTGTGGCTGCAGGGGTCGAAGCTCGACGGTCTGCAGCTGCTCCAGGAGATCAAGCAACGCGATTCCACGATCCCGGTGCTGGTGATCTCCGGCCACGGCAACCTCGACACCGCGGTCGCGGCGGTGAGGGAAGGGGCGGTCGATTTCATTGAAAAGCCGTTCGAGGCCGAGCGGCTGATCTACCTCGTCGATCGCGCCACCGAGACCGAGCGCCTGCGGCGCGAGAATCAGACCCTACGGCTGCAGGTCGGGCAGGAGGATCAGCTCCAGGGCAGCTCGGTCGCGATCAACACCGTGCGCGCGACGCTGAAGCGGGTCGCGCCGACCGGCAGCCGGGTGCAGATTTCGGGCCCGCCGGGCGTTGGCAAGGAAATTGCGGCGCGGATGATCCACCAGTGGAGCCCGCGCGCCCGCGCCCCGTTCATCGTCCTGTCGGCGGCAATGATGAGCCCCGACCGGGTCGAGGAGGAATTGTTCGGGAGCGAAACCGACGGCGTGATCCGTTCGGGCCTGCTCGAACATGCCCATGGCGGAACCCTGTTCCTCGATGAGATTGCCGACATGCCGTTGACGACGCAGGCCAAGATCCTGCGCGTGCTGACCGACCAGAGCTACGCCCGCGTTGGCGGGCAGCGGCCGGTCAAGGTCGATGTCCGGGTGCTATCGGCGACGTCGCGCAACCTGCAGGATGAGATTGCGGCAGGGCGCTTTCGCGAGGACCTCTACTACCGCCTCAACGTCGTGCCGGTCCGGCTGCCGCCGCTACGCGAGCGGCGCGAGGATATCCCCGAGCTGGTCAGTCATTTCCTGGCGCGAATTGCCGCCGAACGTCGAATGGCCGCGCCGTCCATCTCCGAAGAAGCCATGGCCGCGCTTCAGGCGCACGATTGGCCGGGCAATGTCCGCCAGCTGCGCAACATCATCGAGCGAACGCTAATCCTGGCGCCCGGCGACCGCGCTGCGCGTATCGACGTCGACCTTCTGCCCCCCGAGGTGCTCGAGAATCAGAGTGCAATGAGCGGGGCGAACACCGGCATGGCGATCATGGGCAGCCCGCTACGCGAAGCGCGCGAAGCGTTCGAGCGCGAGTATCTCAAGATCCAGATTCGGCGCTTCTCAGGCAACATCTCGCGCACGGCCACGTTCATCGGCATGGAACGTTCGGCGTTACACAGGAAGCTCAAGGCGCTCGGGATTGGCGACAAGCGCGAGGGCGAGGAATGAAGGTGGTAAGATGGCAGCGCGATCGCTGAGCCTCCAGGACCACTTCCTCAACAGCATCCGCCGCGCCAAGCTGCCGGTGACGATCTTCCTGATGAAGGGCGTCAAGCTCCAGGGCGTCGTGACATGGTTCGACGCCTTCTCGCTGCTGCTGAGGCGCGAGGGCCTCGCTCAGCTGGTCTACAAACATTCTATCTCGACCATCATGCCGCCGGAGATACCGCCCGACTTTGTCGCCACGATTGCCGTTGTGGGAGGCGCGAAGGCAAGCCTCCAGGACCAGTTCCTGGCCGCGGTCGCGCGCGAGAAGGAACGCATGACCCTGTTCCTGGTCAACGGCGTGATGCTCCAGGGCGCCGTCACCGGCTTCGACCAGTTCAGCCTGACGCTGGAGCGCGGGGGGCAGATCCAGCTTGTATACAAGCATGCGATCTCGACGCTCCAACCGACGCACGCATTGAACCTGGGCCCGGACGAAACCGGCGATTCGGAGGCCGAGACCTGAACGACTATAACGGCCATGGTGAGACCGACGTCACCCGCGGCGAACGCGCGGTGATCGCCGTACCCGAGCTGCCGCGCGAAGCTGCGCGCCGCTCGGCCGAGGCCCGCGTCGAAGAGGCTGAAGGGCTGGCGCAAGCGATCGGGATCGAAGTCGTCGCGGCGCGGCCGGTGCGCGTGCGGACCGTGCGGCCGGCGACGTTGCTCGGCAAGGGCCAGGTCGAGGAGATTGCCGCGATTGCGAAAGCGAAGGGTGCCGGGCTGCTCATCGTCGACGCGCCTTTGACGCCAATCCAGCAGAAGAACCTCGAGGAGGAAACCGGAACCAAGGTGATCGACCGCACCGGGCTAATCCTCGAGATCTTCGGCGAGCGCGCCGCCACCGCAGAAGGACGACTGCAGGTCGAGCTCGCCCACCTCGATTATCAGGCGGGCCGGCTGGTCCGCAGCTGGACCCACCTCGAGCGGCAGCGCGGCGGTTTCGGGTTCCTCGGTGGACCCGGCGAGACCCAAATCGAAGCGGACAGGAGACTCATCCGCGACCGAATGGCGAAGATTCACCGCGAGCTCGAACAGGTGAAGCGCACGCGCGCTCTCCACCGCGGCCGGCGCCAGCGCGCTCCGTGGCCGGTGATTGCGCTGGTCGGCTATACCAACGCTGGAAAGTCGACGCTTTTCAACCGGCTGACCGGCGAAGCGGTGTTCGCGGAGAATTTGCTGTTCGCGACGCTCGATCCGACGATGCGCGATATTCGCCTGCCGGGCTTCGACAAGGCGATCCTGTCCGATACCGTGGGTTTCGTCTCGGACCTTCCGACCGAGCTGATCGCAGCGTTCCGCGCAACGCTCGAGGAGGTGCGCGAGGCCGACCTGCTCGTCCACGTCCGCAACATGGAGCACCCCGACCGCGAGGCGCAGCGCGAAGACGTCGACGACGTGCTGGCTTCGCTTGGGCTGGCGGAGGAGGGGGCGCCGCCGCGGATCGAGGCGTGGAACAAGGTCGACCTGCTCGGCGACGAGGAACGGCAGCGACTGGATGAGGAATCACGTCGCCGCGCCGACGTCATGCCGATCTCGGCGGTGACAGGCGAGGGCCTGGACGCGCTGCGGGAATGCATGGCCGGGAAGCTCAGGCGAGGCGAGGAGATCCACCGCATCCGCATGCCGGCGACCGACGGCGGCAGAATTGCCTGGCTCCATTCGCGTGGTGAAGTGCTCGACCAGGCGCTCGACGGTGACGAACTGGAACTTTCGGTGCGCCTGTCGCCCGACAATTGGGCGCGCTTTCAAGCGATGGAGCCGGCCTGAGCCTTCTTGGCACGAACCCAAAGCGCTTCCTTCTCGTCGAGCGACATGTCGGCAAAACCGGCCTCCTGCTCGATCAGGCGGAAGCGCTGCTCGAACTTGTGACTGGCTTCTCGAAGAGCGGCTTCCGGTTCGATGTTGAGATGGCGTGCGAGGTTCACAACCGCGAATAGGAGGTCGCCGAGCTCGTCCAGCTTGCGGTGGTGATCGGTCTCGGCGTCAAGCTCGGCCAATTCCTCGTCGATCTTGGCTCGCGCGCCTGACTCATCCGGCCAGTCGAAGCCGACCCGCGCCGCACGGCGCTGCAATTTGGCCGCGCGTTCGAGCGCCGGAAGCGCCAGCGCCACGCCAGCCAACGCGCTCTTGTCGGAATTGGCGGCGCGTTCCTCGGCCTTGATGATTTCCCACAAATGATGGCCGCCATGCTCGGCGTCGCCGAAGATGTGCGGGTGCCGGCGTTCCATCTTGTCGCTGATGCGGCGAAGGACGTCCTCAAGCGTGAACAGGCCGGCTTCCTCGGCCATTCGCGCGTGGAACACGACCTGGAGCTGCAGATCGCCGAGTTCGTCCGCGAGCGCATCCATGTCGTTGCGCGCGATCGCGTCGGCGACTTCATAGGCTTCCTCGATCGTGTAGGGCGCGATCGTCTCGAACGTCTGGACGGTGTCCCATTCGCAGCCGCTCACCGGATCGCGCAGCCGGCGCATGATCTCGACCAGCCGCTCAAGGGGCATCAGGGGCCCCTCGCTCGTTGTAATCTGATAGTATGATAATATGCATTATGTTAAGTTTACCTTAGGTCAGGAGACCAACACCAGCCATCGCCCTTCCACGCCCCAGCGGCTGAGCGACGACAGATAATTCATGCCGAGGACGTTGAGATCGTCGTGATCCGCAATCTCCAACGCGACGTCGCGCCGAGTGATGCCGCCGATGGTCAGCTCACCGGCACGGCCGCTGGCGACCCGGATGATCCCGTTCCCGGTGCGCACATATTGGTCCCGGCGCGTGGAGATCTCGACGCCGGCGACCTTGGCGGTGTTGCGGTCCACGGTCGTCGTGGTCGCACCGCTGTCGACCAGGAATTTGACGTCATGGCCGTTGACGCGCGCGTCGACCCAGAAATGGCCGTCGATCGCCATCGGAATGCGCGTCTCCTTGCCTTCGATCACCGGCGTTCCCACGGCCGCGGCCTTTAGCCGCTGCGCGACCCAGGCAAGATTGTCGCGGAAGGCGAACAGGATGAAGCCCGAGGCGAAGACCGCGACCCAGGCCAGGCCGAAGGTGAACATGCGGGCCGCCGGCTCGCGCCGGGTCATCAGCATGCCGACGACCAGCATCACGGCCATCAGCAGGTATAAGCCGCCAAGCTGCAGGCTGTTGGTCATGGCCGCAGGATCAAATAATTCCCCTCGACTCGCCAGCCGTTTAACGAGGAGAGGAAATTCATTCCCAAAACATTGGTTTCGTCGCGTTCGTTGATGTCGACCGGGAAGTCCGTGCGGGCGATGGAGCCGACTTCAAGCCGGTCCGCTGAAGCCTGGATGATTGGCGCGGCTCCGTTGGCGGTCTCTACCACCGAGCGCCGGCCGTCCATCGGCACACCGGAACTTTGCGCCGTGTCTCGCGAGACGGTCGTGACGGATGCGCCGCTATCGATGAGGAAGCGCCCCGAGCGCCCGTTGACGCTGGCCTGGACCCAGAAATGCCCGTCGTCGGCAATGGGAATGCGCACTTCCCCGCCCTCCGCCACCGGCGAGCCCAGCGCCTCGGCTCGCAGCCGCTGGCCGAACCCCTGGAACTCACCGCGGAAGGCAAAGAGCACGAAGAAGCCGGCAAAGATCCCAACCCAGGCGAGAGCCAGCTTGAACGCCTTGCCGAGCGGCAGGCGCATGGCCAGCAGCGAGCTCAGGACAAGGATCAGCCCCATCGCGTAATAGATGACGTTGGGTGAGCGGTCGGTCATGCGAGGTCGATCTCCAGCCCGTCATAGGCCGGCGCGGCCCAGTCGGGCAGCTCGGCCACGAGGGTACGATAATCGAGGCCGTTGCCCATTTGCACCAGGTAAACCTGGCCGACGTTGAGATCGCGGGCGAAGGCTAGAACGCCGTCGAGATGCATGTGGGTCGGGTGCGGCTTGCGCGTCAAACAGTCGGCGATCCACACGTCTGCGTCCTGGTAAAGCGATGCCATGTCGTCGCTCAAGGCGCTGAAATCCACGGCATAACCCACCGATACGTCGCCTTCGTCGAAGCGCAGGCCGAGCGACGTCGGGCCGCCGTGCGGCTGGTCGACGAACCTGACGCATGCATCCCCGAAGCGAAGCTCGTCCGCGAGCTCACGCGCCTCGGCGATCGGCCGATAGAAATCGGATTGGTCGAACGCGTAAGCGAAGCGGAGCTCCAGATCGTCGAGCACGTCGCGGCGGGCGTGTAGCGGCACCGGCCTGCAGATCGCCTGCGAGACCGGCCGCAGCTCGTCCATGCCGTGGCAATGGTCACCGTGCGCATGGGTGACAATGACCCCGTCGAGCCGGCTGACCTCCGCGGCCAGCAATTGCTGGCGCAGGTCCGGCCCGCAGTCGACGAGCATGCGCTCGCCGCCGCTTTCGGCGAGGATCGAGGTGCGCAGGCGGCAGTTGCGCGGCTCATTGGGATCGCACAGGCCCCATTCGTTCCCGATCTTCGGCACGCCGGTCGACGTTCCGCAGCCGAGAATCCGGACCTTCAAGCGGCTTCCTTTTCGGTCTTGCTGAACAGATTGAAGAAGTTCGCCGTGGTTGCCTCGGCAAGCCGTTCCGGCTCCTCACCCCTCAACTCGGCGACAAAGGCCGCGGTATCGGCGACGAAGGCCGGCTCGCACTTCTGCCCGCGGTGCGGAACCGGGGCGAGGAAGGGCGCGTCGGTTTCGACCAGCATCCGGTCGGCAGGCAGCCATTTGGCCGTCGCCTGGAGATCGGCCGCGTTCTTGAACGTCACGATGCCCGACAGCGATACATAGAAGCCAAGGTCGAGGCCCTTGCGCGCAAGCTCGGCCGAGCCGGTGAAGCAGTGAAGCACGCCGGTGACGCCCCCTTCCCTGACGGCAGCGGAGAGGATCTCGGCGGTGTCCTTTTCGGCCTCGCGGGTGTGGACGACCAGCGGGAGGCCGGTTTGCCGTGCTGCCTCGATATGCGCCTCGAAGCGTTCGCGCTGGGCCGCGCGGTCGGACTTGTCGTAATAATAATCGAGGCCGCACTCGCCGATCGCGATCACGCGCGGGTGATCGGCGGCTTCGACCAGCGCGGCGGCGCCGAGGTCGGGATGGGCGTCGGCCTCGTGGGGGTGGACTCCGACGCTCGCCCAGATGTCGGGCTCGCGCTCGGCGAGCGCGATGATGTCGCCCCATTCACGCTGGCGCGTCGAGATGTTGAGGAAGCCCGCGACGCCACGTTGGCGCGCATTCTCAAGCACTTCAGCCTGGCGTTCGACGAGGCCCTCGTAATTGAGGTGGCAGTGGCTGTCGATCAGCACCATTTCGCAGCCTCTTGGGCTTCCTCCTCGTCCTCCGGCAGCTCGAGGCGCGGGAACAGCGGGGTCGGTTGCGGGATCGGGGCGCCGCCCTTACCCGCGTCGATCAGCGTCAGCAGCTTGTCCGCGGACTCCGGAATGATCGGGGCGATCGCCTGCGTCAGTTCGCGGACTGCCGCGACCAGAGTGCCGAGCACGGCCGTCATGCGCTCGGGATCGGTCTTGCGCAGCGCCCACGGCGCCTGCGTATCGACATATTGATTGCAGGCGAACACCGCGCGAAGCCAGGCTTCGATACCGACCGAGAAAGCGAAGCGATCGAACGCCTCGAGCACTTTCTGGTCCGTAGCGTTGCGCACGAACTCCAGCAGCTGCACGTCTTCGCTGGCCTGACCGGCAGCCGGAAGAACGCCACCCAAATTCTTGTGAACCATCGACAATGTGCGCTGCGCCAGGTTGCCGAAACTGTTGGCGAGCTCGGCATTGGCGCGCGCGACGATCGCCTCGGCGCTGTAGCTGCCGTCCTGGCCGAACGGCACTTCGCGCAGCAGAAAATAGCGCAGCGCGTCGACGCCGAACCGGTCGGCGAGGACCATCGGGTCGATCACGTTGCCGACGCTCTTCGACATCTTCTCGCCGCGGCTCAGCAGGAAGCCGTGGCCGTAGAC
>JBDTZJ010000125.1:0-5281 GCA_040005255.1 Sphingomicrobium sp. | reverse complement strand
TTCTCGCCGATCAGCTCGACGACGGGGGGAAGCGGGCACGACAGGGCCGCTTCCCTGAACGCGTCCAAATGAGCCGTCAGCGTGCCAGCCGCCATAAGCCCTTCTCTCCCCATTGGAATCTCATCAAAGCATAGAAATTCGCGAAAGAACAGTTGCCAAGCGAAACGGAATACCTTATTCAGTAGTGAATCGCAACTTTCAAAGAGGTAAATAGCGATGCTTCGCCCGATCCTGGGTTTCTCGGCCCTCCTGCTCGCCGCCGCGCCGGCCGTCGCTTCGACCTATTCCGCCACGCTCGTGACGCCGACCAACCAGCGCATGATCGCTCGTAACATCGTCTGGAACTGCGGCAGCGGCGCCTGCCAGGGTGCGACCGAGGAGAGCCGCCCCGCGGTGATCTGCCAGTCGCTCGCCCGCCACGCCGGAAAGGTCGGCAGCTTTCTCGCCGACGGCCGCGCCTTCACTCCGGCGGAGCTCGACAAGTGCAATTCCGCCGCCGCGGCCGACCGCGTCAAGGCACTCGCCGCTCACTAAGTCTCCCGTTGGGGGCGCCTGCCGAACTCCCCGCGGGCGCACTCAACCCTTTCGCGCTTGCACAAGAGCGCCGCACTCCCCCATCTTAGGCACGTGCTGCGACAGTACGAACTCGTCGAGAAGGTCCGTTCCTACGATCCCGACGCGGATGAGGGGCTGATCAACCGCGCCTACGTCTTCTCGATGAAGGCGCATGGGTCGCAGATGCGCGCCTCCGGGGACCCATATTTCAGCCATCCGATCGAGGTCGCGGGAATCCTCACCGACTTGAGGCTCGACGACCAGACGATCGTCACCGCGATCCTCCACGATACGATCGAGGACACGCTTGCGACTCCGCAGGAGATCGAGAAGCTGTTCGGCAAGGATGTCGCACGGCTCGTCGACGGCGTGACCAAGCTCAGCAAGATCGAGGCGCAGTCGGAAAACGAGCGCGCCGCCGAAAACCTGCGCAAGTTCCTGCTCGCGCTGTCGGATGACATCCGCGTGCTGCTGGTGAAGCTCGCCGACCGGCTGCACAACATGCGCACGCTCCATCACATCCCGGACGAAGAAAAGCGGCGACGGATCGCGCGCGAGACGATGGACATTTACGCGCCCCTCGCCGAGCGCATCGGCATGTACGAGATGATGACCGAAATGCAGACTTTGGCATTTCGCGAGCTCGAGCCGGACGCCTTCGCGTCGATCACACGCCGGCTGAAGCAGCTGACGGAGTCCGGCGGCGACCTCGTCAACCGCATTGGCCTCGGCCTGCAACTGTACCTCGCTGACAACGGCCTCGTCGCCGAGGTTATCGGCCGCCAGAAGCACCCTTATTCGATCTGGAAGAAGATGGCCGAGCGGCACATCAGCTTCGAACAACTGTCCGATGTCATGGCCTTCCGCATCATCGTCGACGACGTTGCCGAATGCTACCGCGCGCTCGGCCTGATTCACCGGCGCTGGCCGATGGTCCCGGGCCGCTTCAAGGACTACATCTCGACGCCCAAGCGCAATGGCTACCAGTCCTTGCACACCTCGGTCATTCACGATTCGAAGATGCGGATCGAAATCCAGATCCGCAGCCGCGAAATGCACGAGCAGGGGGAGCGCGGTCTCGCCGCCCACTGGGCGTACAAGGAGGGCAAGCCCAAGGGCGACGTCACCATCCCGTGGGTCGACGACCTGATGGAGATCCTCGAGCATGCCGAAAGCCCCGAGGAGCTGCTCGAACACACCCGGATGGCGATGTATCAGGACCGCATCTTCGCCTTCACGCCGAAGGGCGAACTAATCCAGCTGCCCAAGGGCGCGACTCCGGTCGACTTCGCTTATGCCGTCCACACCGACCTTGGCGACCGCACCGTCGGCGCCAAGGTCAACGGGCGCGTGGTCCCACTGCGAACGATGCTCGAAAACGGCGACCAGGTCGAAATCCTGGCGTCGGAGGCGCAACACCCACAACCGAGCTGGCTACGCTTCGTCGCCACCGGCAAGGCACGCGCCGGCGTCCGCCGTTTCGTCCGCCACAAGGAGCGCGACGAGACCGTCCAGCTCGGCCGCAAGATCTATGACGAGATTATCGCCCGGCTCCCTGCCGAACTCGACAAGGATGCGCTGAAGCGCGCGCTCAAGAAGCTCAAGATCGAGAATGAAGACGAGTTAATGATCGCCATCGCACGCAAGCGAGTCACCGACGAATTGCTGATGGAGGCGCTGATGCCGGGCTCAGCGGGCGGCGATGTCGCGCCGCGCCCGCTCGGCCAGCGCAAGGCGATCTCGATCAAGGGCCTGACCGCCGGAGTCGCCTATCATCTCGCGCAATGCTGCCACCCGATCCCCGGCGACCGCATCGTCGGCCTCAGGCGCGAGGATGAGGAAATCGAGGTCCATGTGATCGGCTGCGATACGCTGGCCAGCGGCATTGACGCCGACTGGCTCGACCTCGCCTGGGGCGAGGGCTCCGACGGCGGTGCAGCGCGGCTGTCGGTGATCCTGCGCGACATCCCCGGCGCGCTCGGTACCATGTCCGGCATCCTCGGCACCAAGCACGCCAACATCATCAATCTTCAGCTGGCGCACCGCGACGGCAGCTTCCAGACGTTCCACCTCGACATCGAGGTGCACGACCTCGCCCATTTGCACGGCATCATCGCGGCGCTGCGCGACGCCGAGCCCGTCTCGAGCGTGGAGCGCATTTGAGCGCGGCGGCCCCTGCCGGGCGAAGCGACAGGCGGCTGCCGCGTGAAGATCTTTCGATTGCGCTGCTCGCCGCCGCGGCGGCCGCCGTCGTCCTGGTCCTGCGCGTCGCTGCGGCGCGCGGGTTGCCCCTGACGCTCGACGAGACCTTCACCGCGGTCATTACCGGCCAGTCCAATCTCGCGGATTTCGTGCGCGAGGGGCGGCGCGATGTCGCGGCGCCGCTATATTATACGATCCTGTGGTTGCTGCCCCATGCCGGCAGCGACGCCGCGCTACGGATCCCGTCCTGGCTGTTCGTGATTGCCGCGGCCCTCCTGCCGCTGGTCTGGCGAGTAGCCGGCCAGTCGCGCGCGGCAGCGATCGCCTGGGCGGCTTTGCTGTTCCTGTGGCTGCCGGGAGCCATTTTCGCGACGCAGGCGCGGCCCTATGCCTTGCTGTTCCTGGTTGCGACCGCGCAGACGATCGCGTTCGCTCAGGCGATCGACCAGCCGACGCTGCGCCGCGCCTTCATCTGGACCGGCTGCGCGTCGCTGACCATGCTGACGCATTACATGGGCGGCGCGCTCGGACTGGCGCAGGGACTGCTGCTCGTCGCGACCCTGCGCGGAAGGGACATCAGGCTGTGGCCGTCGCTGCTCGCCCTGCTGCTGCCCCTCGCCGAAACCTTCACCCACTTCCGCATCCTCTTTTCGGTCGCGACGGGCGATGCCAATTGGCTGCCCCAGGTCTCGTTCGCGAACCTTCCCTCCTACGTGATCTACGGCTTCGGTGCCTTCGCACCGCTGGCGTTGATGGTCGCGCTCGCCTCGCGCTATCTCAACCGCGATGAGCCCATCCCTCGCGCCGCCGCCCTCGCCTCGATCGCCGGCGTGCTGGCGATGGCGATTTTGATCGCAGCCGGCTGGGGCCGCTCGCTAATCGTTGACCGCTACCTCACCGCCTGCGCCCCGGCGCTGATGCTCGCGCTCATCACCGTTGCATCGGGGGTGCTGGCCCGCTTGCTGCTCGTCGGCATTTCGGGCGCGCTCGCGACTTACGCTGTGATCGCCGAGCCGATCGAGGTTCGCGAGCCGAGCATGGAATGGGCCGCGCAACAGCTGATCCCGTTCCGTCCGCAGCAGGTCAAATTCTCGCTCGGCTACAAGGCTCAGCATACGCTGGCGATGGAGACCCGGCAGAAGCTCGGCGAATATTTCTTCCGCCGCGCCGGCGTTCCGACAACGGCCGAACTGGTGCCGACCGTGGACGGCCGCGAACTGGTACGCGCCGCCGGTCGCGACTCCGCCGTGATGTGGATTTTCTATCCCGGCTGGCAGCCGGTCGCCGATTCCATCGCCCGCTCGCGCCGCTGCTACGTCCGGCCGCTGCAGCTGGCGTGCCCGGCGCTCAATGCCCGCTAACGAGTCCGGGCGGCTTTCCGCTGTTGGCGCGAATGGGCGTCGCCCGCGGCCAGCACTGCAAGCATCACAAGGTCCGACGCGCTCGCGGTCATCGGCGCAATCTGCACCGGATTGGCGAGCCCGAGCAGATAGGGACCAAGCACGCTCTCGCCGCCAAGCTCGCGCAGCAGCTTGGCCGACAGGCTCGCCGACTGCAGCCCCGGCATGACCAAAATGTTCGCCGGGCCCGACAGCCGCGTGAACGGGTAGAAGCGCTTCTGCATCTCGTAGTTGAGTGCAACGTCCGGCGCCATTTCGCCTTCAAACTCGAAGTCGGCGTTGAAGCTGCCGAGCATCTGCACCGCGTCGCGCAGCTCCTCGATATGCATTCCGGGCGGGTTGCCGAACGTCGTGTAGCTGGTGAAGGCGACCCGCGGCTCGAGCCCCATGCGCCTGGCGAAGGCCGAGGAGCGCATCGCGATCGCCGCATATTGCTCGGCCGTCGGCCGCTCCGTCACCGCGGTGTCCGCAATCAGCATCGTATGGTGCCGGCCGACGATGACGTTGAGCCCGAATGGCGTGGCCCCCGGCTCGTCCTCGATCACCAGCCGCACCTGGCGCAGCGACTGGCTGAACGGCCGCGTCGTGCCGGTGATCATCGCGTCGGCCTCGCCCAGCGCCAGCATCGCCGCGGCGAAATAGTTGCGATCCTGGTTGACCAGCCGTTCGACTTCGCGGCGCAGCATGCCCTGCCGCTGCCGCTTGGCGTAGATATGGTCGACCGCGCGCCCGACCAGCGGCGAGTTGCGGCTGTTGAGCACCTCATATTCCTTGGGATTGTCGACGCCCATTTCGGCGAGCAGGTCGTACACCTCCTCGCGGCCAACCAGCACCGGCGTCCCGTAGCCCGCCTCCTTGAAGGCAATCGCCGCGCGCAGCACGTTTGGCTCCTCGCCTTCTGCGAACAGTACGCGTTTGGGGTTCGTCCGCGCATTCTCGTAGGCGAGGCTCATCACCGCCACGGTCGGATTGAGCCGCGCGCGGAGCTCCTGGCGGTAGGCCTCGGCGTCCGCGAGAGGCTTCTGGGCGACTCCGCTCTTCACTGCCGCTTCCGCGACGGCGAAGGCAACCACTTCCATCAGCCGCGGATCGAACGGGGCGGGGATGATGTAGTCGCGCCCGAA
>JBDTZJ010000124.1:0-5292 GCA_040005255.1 Sphingomicrobium sp. | reverse complement strand
TCCTTCTTGCGGTCGACGATGAACAGATAGCCGTCCTCGTCGAGATAACCGATGTCGCCGGTACGCACCCAGCCGTCCGGGCTGATCGTCGCGGCCGTCGCTTCGGGGTTGCGCCAATAGCATTTGATGTTGGCGGCGGTGCGGATCCCAATCTCGCCGACCTCGCCGGCCGGCAGCAGCCGGTCGCCTGGGCCAAGGATCGCGACCTCAACCAGTGGCTTTTGCGCGCGCCCGGTCGATGCCGGCTTTGCGGCATAGCTGCTCCAGAAATTGGCGCAGCCGGTCGCGTTGGACTCGGTGAGGCCATAGCCGAGCGCCGGTTGGGCCTTGGGAAACTCCTGCTTCAATCGCTCAACATGGCTGATCGGCCGCGGCGCGCCGCCGGCGGTGATGTCCTTCAAGGACGACAGGTCATATTTGTGCCGGTCGGGATGGTTCATGAGCTCGAGGCTCATGGTCGGGACCCCGACGAAATAGGTGACCCGCTCCTTCTCGATTAGCCGCAGCGCCTCGGTAGCGTCCCACTTGGGCATGATCACCATGCAGCGGCCGACTACGAAGCTGTTCAGCATCACCGGCAATTCGCCGGTGACGTGGAACAAGGGCACGCTGAGCAAAGTCCGGGGCGGCCCCGCCGGGGCGTCGCCGTCGGCGGTCAATATCCCGAGCAGGACGATGAGCCCGCTCGCGTAGGCATAGGTGCCGGTGGTCACCGCCCGGTGCGTCGACAGAGCGCCCTTGGCGTCGCCGGTCGAGCCCGAAGTGAACAGGATCGTGGCGTCATCCTCCGGCGAAAGCTCGGGCAGCGGCTGGTCGTCGCGCGCGCCGTCCAGCAGCGGCGCGATCGCCTGCTCGACTGGTAGCTCGATCTCCAGGCTGACAATCTCCCGGTCGGCGCAGCGCGCGGCGATGCGCTTGGCGCGCGGCGCATCGGCGATGACCAGCCTGGGATCGGTCAGCTGGATGGCATGCTCCATCTCGTGGCTTTCCCACCAGCCGTTGAGCAAGGTCGCGACGCCGCCGGCCTTTATGATCGCCATGTAGCTGACGATCCACGCCGGGCAGTTGCGCATCGCAATCCCAACGCGGTCGCCCTTCACGACCCAGCGCGCGACAATGCCGTGGGCGAGCCGGTCGGAGATGCGGTCGAGGTCGGCGAAACTCAGCCGCTCTTCGCCGCACACCACCGCCTCGTTGGCGGCATTCAGCGCGCAGAAGGTCTTGAAGAAAACCGGAAGCGTCGCCGGGAAGTTGGTGACAATCCCGCGTCCGAGCTCGTCGCGACCGATGACCAGCCGCCCGCCCGGGCCAACGACCCGCGCCAGCTCCTCGTCGAACCGCCGGTCGAGCTCACTTCGCATCGAACCTCCGCGCTCCTTTGCCTTTCATCCTCCCCGCCTTATGAGGCGGTCAACATTGATGGGGAAGCCCTTGCAAGCCGCAGTCGATTACTCCCGCTACACCGCCTTCCCCGACCTCGGCCTCTCGCCGGTCGCGCTGCACATCGGTCCCTTCGACCTGCGCTGGTACAGCCTCGCCTACCTCGCCGGCATCTTCGTCGGCTATGCGTACCTGCTCAGATTGCTCAAGCAGCCCGGCGCGCCGATGGCCCGCCGCCACGCCGACGACCTGGTCTTCTATGCCGCGCTTGGAGTGATCTTCGGCGGCCGGCTCGGCTACGTGCTGTTCTACAATTTCGGCGAATATGTGCGGCACCCGATCGAGATCCTGAAGCTGTGGGACGGCGGCATGTCGTTCCACGGCGGCGTCGTCGGCACCTCGCTCGGAATCCTCTATTTCTCCTACAAGCAGAAGCTCAACTGGCTGCGCATCCACGATTACGTCGCCTGCTGCGTGCCGTTCGGGCTGTTCTTCGGGCGCATCGCCAATTTCATCAATCAGGAGCTGTGGGGCGCGCCGGCGACGGTTCCCTGGGCGATCCGTTTCCAGGAATATGACGCATTCGGCCAGCGCATCCTGGGCCCGCCGCGCCACCCGAGCCAGCTCTACGAAGCGATTCTCGAAGGCCTGGTGCTGGCCACCATCCTGGCCTTCATGTTCTGGCGGACCAAGGCCCGCTACGAGCCGGGCAAGCTCGTCGGCGCCTTCATCTTCTTCTACGGCATCTTCCGCTTCGGCATCGAGTTCATCCGTGAGCCCGACGCGCAGTTCAGCGGCACGATCTTCCAGAACGTCGGCCTCCACATGGGCCAGTGGCTGTCGCTGCCGATGATCCTCGGCGGGCTCTATTTGATGCTGACCGCGGCCGCGCGGCGCGTGCGCGTTGAAGCAACCGCAGGCACCGCCAGCGTCTCGTGACGCCGCTCGAGCGCGCGCTTCGGGACCGCATCAAGGCCGACGGGCCGATCAGCGTCGAAGCCTATATGGAGGCGTGCAACTCTTATTATTACGCGACACGCGATCCGCTGGGAGCGCGCGGCGACTTCACCACCGCGCCCGAGGTCAGCCAGATGTTCGGCGAGCTCGTCGGCGCCGCGCTCGCCGACTGCTGGCGGCGGGCTGGATCTCCGGAGGACGCGATCTACGCTGAGCTCGGTCCCGGCCGCGGCACGCTTGCCGCCGATGCGCAGCGAATGATGCGTACAGGCGGTTTCGCCGGCGAGGTGCATTTCGTCGAGACCAGCCCGGTTCTGCGCGAACTGCAGGAGCAGGCGGTCCCGCAAGCGTTTTGGCACGAGACCATCGAAGACCTTCCCGCCAGGCCGTTGCTGCTCGTCGCCAATGAGTTCCTCGACGCGCTTCCGATCCGCCAGCATGTCGCGGGGATCGAGCGGCGGGTGATGATCGCGGGCGGCGGCCTGGCCTTCGACCGCGACGGCGAGATCGTCGAGACATCCCCGGCCCGCGCCGAAGCCGTCATTGCGATCGCGACCTGTCTCGCGGCCAAAGGCGGCGCGGCGCTGCTCATCGACTATGGCCATGAACGCAGCGGCCCCGGCGACACGCTCCAGGCGGTACGCGGCCACGGCTACGCGCAGGTGCTGGCCGATACGGGCGAGCAGGACCTGACCGCGCACGTGGATTTCGAAGCCATCGCCGCCGCTGCCCGGGATGCCGGAGCGGACGTGACTCCGCTCGTCACCCAGGGCGAATGGCTGATCCGCCTCGGCATCGAGGCCCGCGCCCAGGCGCTGTCCCGCGCCAATCCCGAGCGCTCCGAGGGGGTCCAAGCCGCGCTCGACCGCCTGACATCGCGCGATCAGATGGGGCGGCTGTTCAAGGTCCTCGCGCTTCACTCGCCGCAGTGGCCGGCACCGGCGGGCTTCGCGTGACCACCACCTACCGCGACGCCACGCGCGCCGACGCGGCGACGCTCGACCGCATCTTCGACACGGTCTTCTGCGACACGTTCGCGCACCTCTACAGCGCCGAAAACCTCAACGCCTTCCTATCGAGCTTCAGCGTCGCCAATTGGGAAGCGCAGCTCGACGACCCCGCCTTCGCTTGCCGCATCGCCGAAGTCGACGGCATTCCCGTCGGCTACGCCAAGCTCGGCCCATTGAAGCTCCCGGTCGAGGAGGACAGCCCCGCCCTGCTGCTCGACCAGCTCTACATCCTCAAGGACTACCACGGCGTCGGCATCGCCCACGCGCTGATGGACTGGACGCTCGACGAGGCGAACAGGCGCGGAGCGACCCGCCTCTACCTCACCGTCTTCGTCGACAATCACCGCGCGCGGCGCTTCTACGACCGCTATGGATTCGAAGCGGTGGGCCGCTACGATTTCATGGTCGGCAATCACGCCGACGAAGATATCATCATGCGGAAGACGCTTTGAGGCCAAAGGACCCCAACGTAGAAGTCATCCGCGCGATCAGCCTCGGCCGGCTTCCGCACGGCTTCCTCGGCCGCCGCGGCGGCATCTCCGTCGGCGAATGCGCAGGCTTGAACGTCGGCTACGGCAGCCACGACGACCGCGAAGCGATTGCCGGCAACCGCCGCCTCGCTATTGCTGCGCTGCTGCCCGACGCCGAGCTCGCCACCGTCCACCAGGTCCACTCCGCCGAGATCGTGGTCGCCGACCAGCCGTGGGCGCAGGAGCAGCGTCCTCACGCCGACGGACTTGTCACCGACACGCCCAACCTTTTGCTCGGGATCCTCACCGCCGATTGTGCGCCGGTATTGTTCACCGACCATCGGTCGGTGGTCGTCGGCGCCGCCCATGCCGGGTGGCGCGGCGCGCTTGCCGGAGTCACCGACGCGACGATCGAAGCAATGGAGCGCCTGGGCGCGCGGCGCGAGCAGATCCACGCCGCGGTCGGCCCGTGCATCGCCCAACCATCCTACGAGGTCGACGACGCCTTCCGCGCGCGCTTCCTCGACGCCGACGGCGAGAATGGCCGCTTCTTCGTCCCCGGCCCCGCCGGAAAGCCGCACTTCGACCTTGAAGCCTATGTCGTTCACCGGCTGATCGCTGCCGGCATCGGCGAGGTCGAGGCGCTAAACCTCGACACCTATCCCGAGCCGGACCGTTTCTTCAGCTTCCGCCGGGCGACGCACCGCGGCGAAGCCGACTATGGCCGCCAGCTCAGCGCGATCGCCATTCCCGGCTGAACACAACAAGCTGAGCTTATCGGCGGCTCGCCGTGAGTTGATTGGCGCTGCCCCGGCGTTGGGGCTAATGCGCGATCCAATCAGGAGACCCAGCTTGCCCACCGAAGACGAAACGAGCGGCATTTCGCAACATCGACGGCCGCGGCCATCGCCGACCCAGATCGGCAACCGCAAATTGAACGCGCAGACCTTGATGCTCGGCTATGGCTTCGACCCGGAGCTCAGCGAAGGCTCGCTGAAGCCGCCGATCTTCCTCACCTCGACCTTCGTGTTCGAGAATGCGGCTGCGGGAAAGCGCTTCTTCGAGGGCGTGACCGGCAAGCGTCCCGGCGGCGCCGAGGGCCTGATCTACTCGCGCTTCAACGGCCCCAACCAGGAGATCCTCGAGGATCGCCTCGCGGTGTGGGAAGAGGCCGACGACGCGCTCGCTTTCTCGAGCGGCATGGCGGCGATCGCGACCCTGCTGCTGACCTTCGTCCAGCCGGGCGACTGCGTCGTCCACTCCGGCCCGCTCTACGCCGCGACCGAGACGCTGATCGCCAAGATCCTCGGCCGCTTCGGCGTGTCCTGGATCGACTTTCCCGCCGGCGCCACACGCGAGGAGATCGACGCGGCTATCGCCAAGGGCAAGGAGAAGGGCCGCGTCAGCCTGATCTATCTCGAAAGCCCGGCCAACCCGACCAACGCACTGGTCGACGTCGAGGCGGTGCGCGATGC
>JBDTZJ010000013.1:0-18158 GCA_040005255.1 Sphingomicrobium sp. | reverse complement strand
GAATGCCGGTACCAAAAACCGGTGCCTTACCACTTGGCGACGCCCCAGCAGGCGCATCCGCGATACGCGGGAAAGGGCGGGTTTATAGACAAGGCGCCCGGGGAGGCAATTGCCGCCGCGCACCCACCCTTTCGCCGATTGGTCGAAGCCCTATTCCGAAGCGCTACGCCGCCGTCTAGCGTGCGCCCTGATCCGGCTGAGGGGACCATCAATGAATCGCGCGGGCTTGCTTCTGGGCTTCACCATCCTCGCGGCAGGTGCCGCGACGGCACAGGGCTCCAACGCTCCCGTCTTGCCGCCCTACGGCTTCGATGCCACCGCGGTCGACCGCTCGACCCGTCCGGGCGACGACTTCTTCCAATATGTGAACGGCGCGTACCTGGCGCGGACCCAAATCCCGGGCGATCGTCCGATCGCCTCGCGCCGGCTCGAGATGACCGACCGCACCGACCAGCAGCTCAAGACCCTGCTGGAAGAGGCGGCGAACGGCGTCGGCGAGCAGCCGGCCGACGTTAAGGGCAAGGTCGGCGCCTTCTACGCCTCGTTCATGGACGAAGCGACGATCGAGCCGCACGGCGCGGGCGCGATCGCCCCCGAGCTCAACGCGATTCGCAGCGCGCCCGACCTTGCCGCGCTGGCTCGCCTGATGGGCGAGAGCGCGTCGGGCCTCTATTCCTCGCCATTCGGCGCCAGCATCGACGTCGATCTGAAGGACCCCAAGGTCTATGCCATCTCGCTCGGCCAAGGCGGGCTCGGCCTTCCGGACCGAGATTATTACATCAAGGACAGCTTCGCCGCGCAGCGTCAGGCCTATCGCGCCTATGCCGAGCAATTGCTGTCGCTGATCGGCTCGGCGGACCCGGCCGGCACCTCGCAAAAGGTCATGGCGTTCGAGACGGCGCTGGCGGAGGCGAGCTGGACCAAGGTCCAGCAGCGCGACCCGGACACCCAGTACAATCCGGCCTCCAAGGCAGGGCTGCAGGCTTTGGCACCGCAATTCCCCTGGGCGGCCTATCTCGAGGGCGCCTCGATCGCTGACCGCGACCGCTTCATCGTCACCACCAACACTGCCTTCCCCAAGCTCGCCGCGGTTGTCGCCTCGACTCCCCTCGACACCGTCAAGGCGTGGATGGCGTTCCGCGTCGCCGACAATGCCGCGCCTTATCTCTCACGGCCGTTCGCCCAGGCGCGCTTCGCCTTCCGCGAGCAGAGCTTGCTTGGTCAGAAGGAGCAGGCGCCGCGATGGAAGCGTGCCAAGCTGGCCGTTGGCGGAGATGATTGCGGCGCCAACCCGGGCAGCTGCTTCGGCACGCTCAACTGGGCCGTCGGCCAGCTCTATGCTGAGCGCTATTTCCCTGCCTCGAACAAGGCCGCCATCACCTCGCTCGTCGGCGACGTGAAGAGCGCGTTCCGCCGCCGCCTCGCGAGGCTCGACTGGATGAGCCCAGCGACCCGGCACGAGGCGCTCAAGAAGCTCGACACCTACAATATCAAGGTCGGCTATCCGGACAGCTGGCGCGACTATTCGAACGTGGCCATCCGCCGCGGCGATCTGGTCGGCAACGTCCGCCGCGCCGCCACCGCCGACTGGGCCTTCTACGTCCAGCGCAGCAAGGGGCCGGTCGATAAGAGCGAGTGGCTGATGACGCCGCAGACCAACGACGCCTACAACGGCTCGCTGCGCGACATCGTCTTCCCCGCGGGCATCCTCACCGCGCCGATGTTCGACCCCAATGCCGACCGGGCGTTCAACTATGGCGCGATCGGCGGAGTGATCGGTCACGAGCTGACCCACGGCTTCGACGACCAGGGCCGCAAGATCGACGCTTCCGGCGCGCTGCGCGACTGGTGGACGGCCAAGGACGCCGCCGAATTCAAGCGGCGCGCCGCGATCCTCGGCAAGCAATATGCCCAGTTCGAGCCGGTCACGGGAGCGCACATCAATCCCGACCTGACGATGGGCGAGAATATCGCCGACCTTGGCGGGTTGACGATGGGGCTCGACGCCTATCACGCCTCACTGAAGGGCAAGCGCGCGCCGGTGCTCGGCGGCCTCACGGGCGACCAGCGCGTGTTCCTCGGCTGGGCGCAGGTCTGGGCCGGCAAGGCCACGCCCGACGCGATCCGCCAGCAGACCGCCAGCGACCCCCACAGCTTCCGCAAGTATCGCGTGAATGGCGTCGTCCGGAACATCGACGGCTGGTACCCGGCGTTCACCGTCAAGCCCTCGGACAAGCTCTACCTGCCGCCGGCCAAGCGCGCCCGCATCTGGTAGCGTTCACGACCGCTCAGTCGTTGGGGATCCGCCCATGGACCAGGTCGTCGTAATCCTTGGCGAGCTGACGCGTCAGGTCGCCAACCTCGAAATTCCACGGGCCGGCTGACTGAACCGGCGTGACCTCGACCGCGGTGCCGGTCAGGAACATCTGCTCGAAGCTTTCGAGCTCCTCGGGCCAGATCGCCCGTTCCTTGACCGCCACTCCGCGCCGGTCGGCGAGGTCCATGATCGTGCGCCGCGTAATCCCGTCGAGGAAGCAGTCCGGCGTCGGCGTGTGCAGCTCGTTGTCGCGGACGAAGAAGACGTTGGCGCCGGTCGCCTCGGCGACGCGCCCGCGCCAGTCGAACATCAGCGCGTCATTGAACCCGCGCTGCTCGGCATGCTGCTTCGACAGCGTGCAGATCATATAGAGGCCGGAAGCCTTGGATTCGGTCGGCGCGGTATAGGGCGCGGGCCGCCGCCACGGCGCGATGTCGAGGCGGATGCCGGTCTCGCTGTAGCGCGGCTCGTAATATTTGCCCCATTCCCAGGCGGCGATGGCGAGGTGAGGCTGGGTCTTGCCCGGCGCCACGCCCATCGATTCCGATCCGCGCCAAGCGAGCGGCCGCATGTAGGCGTCGGTGAAGCCGTTGACCTTCAGCACTTCCTTGCACGCGGCGTTGATCTCGTCGACCGACCAGGGCAGCTCGAAGCCGAGCAGGCTCGAGCTTTTCCGTAGCCGCTCGCTATGCTCGTTGAGCTTGAAGATCTCGCCGTTGTAGGCGCGCTGCCCTTCGAACACGCTGCTCGCATAATGCAGCGCATGGGTCAGCACATGGACGCGCGCGTCGCGCCATGGCACCATTGCGCCGTCGAGCCAGATCCAGCCGTCGCGGTCGTCGAACGTGCCCTGAAGCTCAGCCATTTACTTATCCCGTTACGGATCTGAAACGCGCCTAGGGCAGCCGCGTTGCCTCGGCAAGTTCGCGGCTAGGACGTCTGGGGGACGTCCGTTAGACGCGAACTACTGGCCTTCGCTTCCTCGGCGAGCTCGGCGCCCCGATTGAAGGCGGCGTTGATGGTCGCCGCGATCAGGTCGTTCAGCACATGCTCGCCGTCGAGGACTGCGAGGCCGGCCTCGGTCGTGCCCCTGGGGCTGGCGACCCGGCGGGCGATCGAGTCCATGTCCTCGCCGGTGGTCGCCGCCATCCACGCCGTGCCGAGCACCGTTTCGCGCGCGATTGTCGCAGCGGTCTCTTCGCTAAGGCCGCGCTTCACCCCGGCCTTGGTCAAGGCGGCGATGAACCGGGCGACATAAGCCGGCCCCGCCCCCGCGACGGAGCCCAGCGCGGCGAGCCTCGCTTCGTCCGCCATCCACATCGCAAAACCGAGCGCGGAAAACAGGTCGTTGAGCAGCTGCTCGGTGGCCTCGTCGGCATCGGCGCTGTAGAGACCGGTCACGCCACGCCGGACCGCAACGGGAAGGTTCGGCATAGCGCGGACCACCGCCCCCACGCCTGGAAAACGCTGCCTCAGGCTCGCCGTCTCGACCCCCGCGAGCATGGAAACCACAACGGTCTTCGCGCTCAGCCGCTGGCGCAGCTCAGGCACGACCTCGTCGAGCTTCTGTGGCTTGAACGCGAGCAGCGCCAGCCGGGGCGGTGGTCCTGCGTCGCTCGGGCTGGTGACGGTCCTTGTTCCCTCAACCGGCTTGCCGCTTGGGCGAACGATTGTGACGGCGCCGAGGTCGAGGCCCGCAAGGCGCCAACCTTCGAGCACCGCGCCGCCCATGTTGCCGCACCCGACGAACCAGGTCTGATTGGGTAATTCGAGCATTGTTTGTCCTTCGATACGCGCCTTCGACAGGCTCAGTCGCTACTCAGGACGAGCGGATATCAAATTCAACCGCTCATCCTGAGGAGGGGCTGAGTAGCCGCATAAGCGGCGTATCGAAGCCCCGTCTCGAAGGATCATGCTTCGCCGTGCGTGTCGATCAGCGCTGCGGCAATTGCCTCCCCGGGTGACTTGCCGCCCCACAGCACGAACTGGAACACGGGGTAAAAACGCTCGCACTCCTCGACCGCGGCTTCGGCGATGGCCTCGGCCTGTTCAAGGCTGAGCCCCTCGCCCTCGCGCGCGTCGAGGATGGTCGAGTGGCGGAACACCACCAGTCCCGATCCCGACCAGATCTCGAAATGACCGAGCCACAATTGCTCGTTGATCAGGCTCAAGGCCTCGAAGATCGCGGTGCGCTTCTCCGGTCCGACCTTGATGTCGGGGAAGGCGAGGAACTGGAGCACCTGGTCCTCGGGCCGCCAGACGCCGCGCAGCTCATATTGCGCCCAGCTGCCGGTCGCCGAGGCGATGATCTCGCCCTCGGCGGTGCGCTCGCACGCCCAGCCGCGCGCCTCGAAATATTGCTCGAGGACCTCGATCGGTGCTCCGTCGTCGCGCTCTTCCTGGATTTCTTCCTCGCTCAGGATCACGCCCCCGGCTTGCCCTTAGGCGCACGCTTCGCCGTTGCCGCAGCCGGCCCGGTGATCTTGGCCTCCAGCGCAGCGATGCGAGCCTTCAGAATCTCGTTCTCGTCCCGGGCCGCCGCGGCCATCGCCTTGACCGCCTCGAACTCGTCGCGGCCGACGAAGTCGGTGCCGGCCATCCACTCGCGGAATTTCTCGCGCGCCGAGGACTCGGCCTCGCGGCCCATCCCGGCCATCGTCCCGGCGACGCCGTTCACCATCTTCACCAAATCGTCGAACAGCCGGTTCTCGGACTGCATCGGCAAGCTCCTCCCTTTCGGCGCGGAAATAGGGAGTTGCAGGGCATTTCGCCACCCTGCCCCCCGAACCTATCCCCAAGTCCCTCAGCTATCCCCAATTTTCTGGGCTTCAGTTTTTTGGGCGCCGAGCAGGAACTCGACATTGCCCTCTGGCCCCGTGATCGGGCTCGGCGTTACGCCCAGCACGGTCCAGCCCTGCGATTCCACCCAGGCTTTGGCCTCGGTGCAGACGCGGTCGTGCACGTCCGGATCGCGGACGACGCCGCCTTTGCCGACCTCCTCTCGCCCGGCTTCGAACTGCGGCTTGACCAGCGCGACCAGCTTCGCGCCGGCCTTGGCGAGCTTGAGCGGCGCCTCGAGCACCTTCGAAAGGCCGATGAAGCTCGCGTCGCAGACGATGACGTCGATGGGCTCGGGGATGATGCTGGCGTCGAGGGTGCGCGCATTGGTCTGCTCGTAGACAATGACTCGCGGGTCCTGCCTGAGCTTCCACGCCAGCTGGTTGGTCCCGACGTCCACCGCATAGACCTTGGCCGCCCCGCGGCTCAGCAGCAAGTCGGTGAAACCACCAGTCGAGCTGCCGACGTCGAGCGCGACCGCGCCGGTCACGTCGAACCCGAATTGCGTGAGACCATGGTCGAGCTTGATGCCCCCGCGCGACACCCAAGGATGGTCTTTGCCCCTAACCTCCAGCGCCGCGTCCTCGGCCAGCATGTCGCCGGCCTTGGCGAGCTTCTTCTCACCCGAGAACACCGCGCCCGCCATGATCAAAGCCTGCGCACGGTTGCGGCTCTCGGCCAGCCCGCGGCTCACCAGCAGCTGATCCGCGCGAACCTTTGCTACGCCCGCACCTCCTCGACGCCGACGCTGTTGCGCCGCAGGGCCTTCAGCACCGTCTCGACAATATGCGGCGCGTTCAAGCGCGCTTCGTCGTACTGCTTGTCGGGTTTGTCGTGCTCCTGGAAGCGGTCCGGCAGCCGCATCGTGCGGATCTTGAGGCCCGCATCCACCAGCCCTTCGTCGCTGGCGAGCGTCAGGACATGCGCGCCAATCCCGCCGATCGACGCCTCCTCGACCGTCACCGCGACCTCGTGCGTGGTCAGGAGCCTGCGGATCAGCTCACTGTCGAGCGGCTTGGCAAACCTGAGGTCGGCGACGGTCGTCGAAAGCCCCTTCGCCTCCAGCTCCTCGGCAGCCTTTTCCGCTTCTTCGAGCCGCGTGCCGAGCGACAGGATCGCGACCGTCTTGCCCTCACGGACGATGCGGCCCTTGCCGATCTCCAGGCGCTTCGGCTCAACGGGCAGCGCCAGTCCCCGGCCCTCGCCGCGCGGATAGCGCACCGCGATCGGTGAGCTGTCGTGCAGCGCCATGGTGTGGACCATGTGGGTCAGCTCGACCTCGTCGGCCGCCGCCATCACCACGAAATTCGGCAGGGTGCACAAATAGGCTAGATCGAACGACCCCGCGTGCGTCGCGCCGTCGGCGCCGACCAGCCCCGCGCGGTCCATCGCGAACCGCACCGGGAGGTTCTGGATCGCGACGTCGTGGACCACCTGGTCGTAGGCGCGCTGAAGGAAGGTCGAATAAATCGTCGCGAACGGCCGGTAGCCCTGCGCGGCGAGGCCGGCGGCGAAGGTCACCGCATGCTGCTCAGCGATGCCGACGTCGAACACACGCTCGGGGAACTGCTCCGCCACCTTATCGAGGCCGGTGCCCGACGGCATCGCGGCGGTGATCGCCACCACCTTCTCGTCGCGCGCCATCTCGGCGCCCAGCGCCTTGGCATAAACGCTGGTGTAGCTCGGAGCGCCCGCCTGGGCCTTGGCCTGCACGCCCGAGACGACGTCGAACTTGACCACGCCATGATATTTGTCGGCGGCGCTCTCCGCCGGGGCGTATCCCTTGCCCTTCTTGGTCACGACATGGACCAGCATCGGCCCCTCGTCGGCCTCCCGGACATTCTCCAGCACTTCGACCAGCGCGCGCACGTCATGTCCGTCGACCGGGCCGACATAATAGAAGCCAAGCTCGTCGAAGAGCGTGCCGCCGGTCAGCATGCCGCGGGCATATTCCTCCATCCGCCTGAGCGAGCTGTGGAGCGGGTCGGGCATCGCCCGCGCGAGCTTCTGCGCCAGCTTGCGCGGCGTCAGATATTTGCCCGAGCTCACCAGCCGCGCGAGCGCATTCCTGAGCGAACCCACCGGCGGCGCGATCGACATGTCATTGTCGTTGAGGATGACGATCAGCCGGTTGCCCGCGGCGGCGGCGTTGTTCATCGCCTCGTAAGCCATGCCCGCGCTCAAGGCGCCGTCGCCGATCACCGCAACCGCTCGGCCAGCGGAGCCCGATAGCTTGTTGGCGATGGCGAAGCCGAGCGCGGCCGAGATCGAGGTCGAGCTGTGCGCCGCCCCGAACGGGTCGTATTCGCTCTCGGCACGCCGGGTGAAACCGCTGAGCCCTGCACCCTGCCGCAACGTGCGGATCCGGTCGCGCCGGCCGGTGATGATCTTGTGCGGATAGGCCTGGTGGCCGACGTCCCAGATCAATTTGTCGTCGGGCGTGTCGAACACATAATGGAGCGCAACGGTCAGCTCGATGACGCCCAGCGCCGATCCCAAGTGACCGCCGGTCACCGACACGGCCGAAATCACTTCCTGCCGAAGCTCGTCGGCAAGCTGCGGCAGCTGATCCTTGGCTAAGCCACGCAGGTCTGCGGGGAATTGCACCGTGTCGAGCAGCGGCGTTACGGGACGGTCACTCATCGCCACTTTCCCTACCCTCACGTGGAACCCGTGTCGATTAAGTCCCATCCTTTGCGTTCAAAACGGCGTGGAGGAGCCCTGGAAAGCGTGCGTCGACATCCTTGCGGCGCAAGCGGCTGACCACGTTGGTCCCCTCCTTGCGGCTCTCGATGAGACCGGAGCTCCGAAGGATGGAAAAATGGTTCGACATGGTCGCGCGCGGCAGGCCTTCGGGAGCCGCGCAATTGCAGGCAAGGCCCTCGCCCCGGATTCCAAAATCTTGATCGAGTTTGCGAACGATTGCCAGTCGCGTCGAATCGGACAAGGCGTGCAGCACGCTCGCCAGCGGAACGTCGTTCAGATTGGGGTGAGTGAACCGCGCCATCGCACTGATATAGAAAGATGAACGGAAAAATCCAAAAATTCTAAAGTTCGGATATCTTGAACTAACGAACTAAGCTGCCCACTTCAGGGAGACCCCAAAAGGAGGCTCCCAATGTCCAACCCACTTGCCAACAAGACTGCCCTTGTCACCGGTGCTTCGCGCGGCATCGGCCGCGCCATCGCCAAGCGTCTCGCTGCCGACGGCGCCCACGTGTTCGTTCACTACAACCGGTCTTCAAACGAAGCCGACACGCTGGTTACCGAGATCGAGCAGGCCGGCGGGTCGGCCGAAGCCGTCGCCGCCAACCTCGAGGAGGTCGATTCCGTCGATGGACTGATCACCGACGTCAAGCTGAAGCTCGGCACCCGTAAGCTCGACATCCTCGTCAACAATGCCGGAATCTACGCATCCCACACCCTCGGCGACAACGATGCGTCGGCGCTCGATCGGCTGCTCGCCGTCAACGTCCGCGCGCCGTACCAGCTGACCTCCGGCCTGGTCGACCATCTGGCGAGCGACGCGCGCGTCCTCTTCACCAGCTCGGTCGCAGCGAAGAACGCGCTCCCGGGTCTCGGCGCTTACGCTTTGACCAAGGGCGCAATCGACACCCTGACCCGCTACCTCGCCGCCGAGCTCGGCGAACGCGGCATCCGGGTCAATTCGATCGCTCCGGGCGTCATCGAGACCGACATGGCGACCGATTTCATCGGTACCGAGGAAAGTCGCGAATGGATCAAGTCGACCCAGGCCTTGAAGCGGATCGGTCAGAGTGACGACATCGCGAAAGTGGCCGGCTTCCTCGCCGGACCCGACAGCGGCTAGGTCACCGGCCAGGTGATCGACGCCTCCGGCGGCTACCGGCTCTGATTTCGAATTGAATTGGGTGCGCCGCGGTTGAGGCCGCGGCCCACCTAACCGTTATCGCAATCCCCGCAGGTGCCGCGCACCTCGATCACCGGACGCGGGGCGGAAAAGCCCGCGCCCTTCGCCGCCTCGCGCACGCCGCTCGTCAGCTTGTCGTCGTCGATGTGCACCGCCTGCCCGCAATTGTCGCAGATCAGGAAGATGCAGTCGTGGAGGCAGGCGGGATGCTGGTTGGCGACATAGGCGTTGGCGCTTTCGACTCGCCGCGCCAAATTGGCGCCCACGAACAAATCGAGGATCCGATAAACGCTGTTGGCCGCGACGCGGCGCCCCTGTGCCTTAGAAACCTGCTCGGCAATGTCATAGGCGCTGGCCGGCTTGTCGAAGCCGGCGAGCGCATTGAACACCGACGCGCGCATCTCGGTCCACTGCTCGCCCTCGCGCGTCAGCCGCTCGCGCGCCGCAGCCGTCAGCGAATCGCCTTCATGGAGCTGGTGATCGTGCCTGGTCATGACCGGTCCGAAACGGGATAGTCCCTGGCCGCCTGTCCGGCAAGGAATCAGAAGCTCGGCTGCTTGGCCATCAAGTTGAGCCGGTGGCCGAGCGCGAGCACCGCAACGCCGAGGATGGTGTAGGCCGGCTCGAGGCCGGTTTCGTGCAGCGACATCGCATAGGCCATGATTGCAAGGCCGGCCGCGCCGACGCCGCTCGGCAGGACAAAGCCGTGCTCGCGCACGCCGCGTCCCAGCGCGATGGCGCCGAGAATCATCGCCAGCGTCAAGCCAACCTCATGGACGATCGGCTTGCCGAGCATTCCGCCGGCCGACGCCGCCAGTCCGAGCAGGACGGCGGTGGCGACGCAATGCACGGCGCAAAAGCCCGACAGGCCCATCGCAAGCCGGTCGAGCCGAGAATCCTGGGTGAATTGCCGCGCCATCGCCGCCTTAATAAGCATAAGGGCTGGGAGATACAATATATCATGCGATAAAATTGCGCTCTTGCTGCTCGGGCCGCTGCACGCAAATAGGCGCTCATCGATGACCGCTCCTGACCTTTCCCTCGCCGCCCCCGACCCGAACGCCCGCGCGCGGCCGCTCGCCATCTCGCGTTTCCTGCTGCTGGTGGCTGGTCTGGTGTTCGTCATGGTCGTGGTCGGAGGCATCACCCGCCTCACCGAAAGCGGCCTGTCGATCACCGAGTGGAACCTGGTCGGGGGGGGCGTCCCGCCGCTAAGCCAGGCCGACTGGCAGCACGCCTTCGACCTCTACCGCCAGACGCCGCAATATCGCGAGATCGCCGGGCCCGCAGACATGACCTTGGCCGGGTTCAAGTTCATCTTCTTTTGGGAATGGGTTCACCGCCTTCTCGGCCGGATACTAGGCCTGGTCTTCTTCGCCGGCGTGGCCTGGTTTGCGGCCCGGCGCGCGATCCCAAAGGGCTACGGCTGGCGCCTCGCGGCACTGTTCGTCCTCGGCGGACTTCAGGGCGCGGTCGGCTGGTTCATGGTCATGTCAGGCCTGGAGGGGCGGACCGAGGTCAGCCCCTACCGCCTGTCCGCTCACCTGCTGTTCGCTCTGTTCCTGTTCTCAGGCCTGATCTGGACCGCGCTCGACCTGCGGGGCCGGAATGCCCGCCCTGCCCGCCTGACCGCCTGGAGCGCATTCGCGCTCGCTGCCCTCGCCTTCCAGCTGCTGCTCGGCGCCTGGGTCGCCGGCTTCCGCGCCGGCTACGTCTCCAACAGCTGGCCCGACATGAATGGGCGGTTCGTGCCTGACGGCATCGACTGGTCGCACGGGGCCGGTTTCGCGATGACGCACGACCCTTACCTGCTCCACTTCCTGCACCGCTGGTGGGCGTGGGTCGTCGTCGTCGTGCTCGTCCTGTTCGCTCGACAAGTGCGCCAGGTGCCGGGCGCGCGGCCTGCCTCGATCGCCATCCACTCCGCAGTCGGAACGCAGATCTTGCTCGGCATCCTCACGGTGCTGTCGGGCATCGCGATCTGGCTCGCCGTGCTTCACCAGGCGACCGGCGCGTTGCTCCTCGCCGCGACGGTGTGGGGCGCGCACGAGCTCGGGAGCCGCCGCGCATGAGCGTCATCTCCGTCTACGCGATCTTCGCCGACCCGGAGGAAGCCGAGCGCATCGGCCGCGCGATGGTCGAGGAGCGGCTGGCCGCCTGCGTCAACCTGCTCGGCCAGGTCCGCTCGATCTACCGCTGGAAAGGCGCGGTCGAGACCAGCGAGGAAGTCGCTGCAATCTTCAAGACCACCGACGAGCGGGCCGGGCTGCTGATCACCCGCATCGCCGCGCTGCACAGCTACGACGTGCCTTGCATCGCGGCCTGGCCGATCGACAAGATCCTCGGCGCTTATGCCGACTGGGTCGAGGACAGCATCCGCTAGATCACAGAAAAACAAGTATTTTCAGGGGACGCGCTAACCTGTACTAATTCGCGTCGGCGAATTCGTGCTAACCCGCCTGCGCATGTACCGGGGGAAGTGTTGTGCCAGCGTACCGGCTTTATCGGCTCGACGGGGCGAGCAAAATCGACAGCGCGGAGTGGATCGAAGCGGAGGCGGACGAACATGCCGTCGCCGAGGCCCGCGCGCGCTTCCCCGAAGGCGGCTTCGAACTGTGGCAGGGGCAGCGGCTCGTTCGTCGCGTGCGACGCTCTGAACCCTAGGTCGCGTTGCGCCAATAGGGCCCGATCCCGCGCAGGTGATGGAGCGCATCCTCGGAGTCACGCAGCAACGCGCGCTCGCGCTCGCTCGGCTCATCGGGTGCGATCAGCCAGGCGTCGGATGCGACAAGCGATCGCGCGACCACGACGTCGTTCAGCTCGCCCAGAGCCTCCTGCAGCGCCTCGACCGCGCTGGCAAAACGTCGCTGGCGCTCGCGCTCATGCTCATAGAGCGCTTGCATGAACTCGAGCGCATAGCGCAGCTTCTTGACCTCGATCCGCAGCCGATGTCGCGCCTCATCGTGCATGTCGTCGAGGTGGCGCGCATGTGCGATCCTGCGCCACAGGCGGTCGATACGATGGCTGACATACTCCTCGAGCGGAAGCTGCGCGTCGTCGTGCCGGCGCCATTCGCCAAGCATCGACCAAGCGACGAGGTCGAGCATCAACATGTGCACCGGCTGCGATTCCATCGCCGCGACCACGCGGTCGTAGGCTGCCTCACGCCGCGCCTGCAAAGGCTTCCGCTCGGACGACAGGATATCTCGCGCGAGAAAAACGTCGAGGTTGCGGGCCTCGCCAAGTTCTCCGGTAAGCCAGCGCAGCTCCCCGCGCAGCCGTGCGAACTCGGTATCGGCGATCGCCGGACGGAACAGGGATAGGGCCGACCGCAGCCGCCGCATCGCAACCCGCGCCTGGTGGAGCGCATCGGGCTGGCGCTGCTCGATCACCACCTGCTCGTTGAGGCGGAAGTGGCGTACGCAAGCGGCGAGGATGGCGGCAAATCCGTCCGCCACGATCATGTCGTCGCGGACCACGATCGGCTCGGCCTTCACGACCTTGCCGAGCCGGCCATCGGCCGCGCTCGCCACTACCTCCAGCTCGAGCTCGACCGCCTCGCCCATCGGCGGTCCTTAGTCCGATCGGGTGAGGGAAGCGAACCTTCGCGAAGACGCTGGCCTAGCTCTCCTTCCGCTTGCCCAGCGTGAACGGGACCTGGTCCAGCTTGCGGCGCAGGTCCTCGATGTGGGCGCCGTCCTGGTCGTCGGCCGAATATTTGGTCTCGAGATCAACCTCATCGGGCGTCTGCTCGCGGAAGTAGGTGATCGTCAGCCGCCGGCCGAACACCTCGTCGCCGCGGATCTTGAGCTCCGCCTGATGCTCGGCGGGCAAATTGTCGCGGACCGCCTCGAGATATCGGATGAGGTCGTCGAGCGACGTATATTCGCTGATGTCGATGAAATCCTTGACGCGTCTCGGCACGGAAAACTCTCTCGGGTGCGGGAATCGGGCGAGGCTGAAGCCCGCGGTGAGTAGGACTCCACGCCCGGCGAGGCAACGCCCGCGGCCACGCAAATTTGGGCTGAATCGGCGCTCGCGTGGCTTACCGCCCGCGGCAATTTCACTGCATCTGTAGACAGAAACGCCCCGCAGCGGAGGTCCGCTGCGAGGCGCAATTTACGACAGTGGGTTTAGATGACCCCGAGCAACCACAGGATCAGGATCAGGATCAAAATTCCGCCAAGACCGATATACATGACTCATTCCTCCCGTTTCGTGTTGCTGATGAAACGGTCAGGATACGCTGGCCGTTCCAGTCGTTACGCAGCCGTTCAATTGGTTGGGGTATTATTTTACCCGTCGGGAACAGGCCGGATTTGCTTGACTTTTCCACCGCTCACCGCGATTAGCGCAATCCGACGGCGCCTCCCCGAGTGGCGCCTTTCGCATTTCAACGAAAGGATCAACGCCATGAAGGCGCTGATGAAAACGACCAAGTCGGCAAAGCCGGCCGAGGTCCAGAAGAAATGGCACCTGATCGACGCCGACGGCCTGGTCGTGGGCCGCCTCGCGACGATCGTCGCCAACATCCTGCGCGGCAAGCATAAGCCGAGCTTCACGCCGCACGTCGACTGCGGCGACCATGTCGTGATCATCAACGCCGAAAAGGTCCGCTTCACCGGCCGCAAGCTCGACAACAAGATCTATTACAAGCACACCGGCTATCCCGGCGGGCTCAAGGAGATCACCGCGGGCAAGGTGCTCGAAGGTCGCTTCCCCGAGCGCGTCCTGGAAAAAGCCGTCGAGCGCATGATCCCCCGCGGGCCGCTGGGCCGCGACCAGATGCGCGCGCTCCATCTCTACAAGGGTGCCGAGCACCCGCACGGCGGCCAGGACCCGCAAGTCCTCGACGTCGCGTCGATGAACCGCAAGAACAAGGTAGGCGCATGATGGCCGATAAGAAGTCCCTTTCAGACCTCGGCGAACTGACCAACCCCAAGGCCGAGACCCCGGCGGTTGCCGAAGCACCGGCCGAGGCCGAGACTGAGATTGCGGCGCCCGCGGCCGCCGAAACCGCGCCCGCCGCACCGAGGGGGGACGGCCGTCGCGATCGCGACGAGCCGGTCAGCGATCACGGCGTTTCCACCCAGGGCCCGCAGATCGAAGCGGTGCTGCGCGAACAGCAGCTCGACAAATATGGCCGCGCTTATGCGACCGGCCGCCGCAAGGACGCGGTCGCCCGCGTGTGGCTGAAGCCGGGCTCGGGCAAGATCGTCATCAACGGCCGCGAGCAGGAAGTCTATTTCGCGCGTCCAACGCTGCGCCTGGTTATCAACCAGGTCTTCGACGTGACCGACCGCCGCGGCCAGTATGACGTCGAGGCGACGGTCAAGGGCGGCGGCCTGTCGGGCCAGGCGGGCGCTGTCCGTCACGGCATCTCGACCGCGCTGACCCGCTACGAGCCGGCGCTGCGCGTGGCGGTCAAGCGTGAAGGCTTCCTGACCCGCGACTCGCGCGTCGTCGAGCGCAAAAAGTACGGCCGCGCCAAGGCACGCCGCAGCTTCCAGTTCTCGAAGCGCTAAGCCGCAAACCGGGACAACAAAGGGCGGCCGGGACCATCCCAGCCGCCCTTTTTTTTACAACGCGCCATATTCGTCGCGGCGCTTCCACCATGGGCCGCTCTCGTTGCGTCCAAGCGGCGCACGGTCGAGCCACGGATACATTCCCCACAAGGCGTCGAGCCCTCGCGAATACGTCGAGTAGCTGTGATAGACCGTCCCGTCCTCGTCGAGCACGAACGCGCTCATCCCGGGCAGCTCCTTGAGATAGGTCCGAAGGTCCACACCGCACATCGCCGCGTGACCGTCAGGCGCGCCTTGCGCATCGCGCGGGATCGGCGGCTTCGCCTGGAAATTATAGTCGTAGCCCCGGTCCTGCTGCGCGTCGGTCAGGCCGACCGCGAAATCCTGGTTGAAGTCGCTGCCGAACGACGACGCCCACGGGAAGCTCCACCCCATCCGCTCCTTGTAAGCGCTGAGCTTCTCGAACGGCGCTCGCGAAACCGCGACCAGCATCACATCATGATGGGCAAGATGCTCCCAATAGCCGTTGAACCCGTCGGCGATCGCCGAGCATGACGGGCAGCCGGCGGCGTAATCCGGTCCGAACATGAAGTGATAGACGAGCAGCTGCGAGCGGCCGTGGAACAGTTCGGACAGGCTCTTCTCGCCCGAGCATGTCTGGAAGCGATAATCCTTCTCGACCTTGACCCACGGCAGCTCGCGGCGCCGCCGAGCCAGCTCGTCACCCTGCCTCGTCAGCGCTTTCTCGGCTTCGAGCAGATCGAGCCGCTCTTTCAGCCACTGGTCACGGCTGGCCGTCCGATGGTCGGTCGTGGTCGCTTCGTTCATCACTCTGTCCTTTCCTCGGCCGCGGCTTGATCAGCGCTCCGGCACCCGCCGCGGGCACTCCGGCCGCGACAATCCAGCCCAGCGTGCCGATGCACAGCGGGCACATCGCCGGGTCAGCCCTCGACGCCCAGCGCTTTCGCGCCCGCTTCGCGCGAGCGCGCATGCAGCGCCCAGAAATCCTTGACGCTCCGCCCGGCAAGCCGCTCCTCGAGTACCGTCAGGTGCGAGTTCCAGCCCCCGCCGAAATCCTGTGCGCCCGTCTCGCTGACGATGCCGCTGTGCGTCAGCACCAGCCGGGTCCGCGCGCCGTCCGCGAACAGCTCGTATGTGACGGTGCCGTTCTTGCCGCTCTGGAAAGTCGTTTCCAGGAGCCGCGGCGGGTCGAAGCGGAGCACTTTCTCGCTCCACAGCCGGCCTTTGTAGGGCGCATAGCTGTCCGGGTATGGCACGTCCTCGTCCGACAGATTGTCGTGGTCGTTGAGCAGCTCGAACTCGCCGCCGGAAGTGGCGTCGGTGCCGCCCATGAACCAGCGCTGCCGAAGCTCGGCCTCGGTCAAATAGCGCCACACCGTCTCTAACGGCGCGTCGAGCAGCCGCTCGAGGCGGATCGTGTCCGGCGCGATCTTCTCGACCGGCAAGCGAATTTGCGCAGCAGCTTCAACCATCGTTCGTCTCCATTTCGTTCGAGAGGGTTTCGAGGATCATCGTCCAACCGCGCCGGACCGGCTCGGCGTAGGACGCCCATTTCTCGGGGATTTCATGGGTCAGGGTCAGCGTCGATCCGCCGGGGCCGGCCAAGATGTCGACCGTGACTTTCGACCATTCGCCTTCCTCGGTGCCCGGGCCGCGGAAGAGGAACGCGAGGCGGCCGGGCCGATCGATCTCGGTGAACTGGCCGTGATGCTCGGCGTCGCCCTCCTTGCGGCGGTCGACGATGAAAAAGCGGCCCCCGACGCGCGGGTCGATGTCGCAGCGGACGATCTCGCCTTCGGGCGTCGCGAACAGGAAATGCTTCGCCTTGGTCGGATCGAGCCAGGCGTCGAACACTTGGGCGGCCGATGCAGCGATCTTGCGCGTAAGCGTGACGATGGCGGGCGTGCTCACTTGCCCTCCTCCTTGTCGGATTCGATCAGCGCCTGCAGGCGATCGAGACGGACGCTCCAGAATTTCTCCCACTGCCGGAGCCAGCGCTCCGCCTCCTCGAGCGGCCTCGCCTCGAGGCTGATGACGTGGGTGCGGCCCTGCTTGCGGCGGGCGATCAGGCCGGCCTGCTCCAGTACCTTCACATGCTTGGACGCCCCTGCGAAGCTCATCTCAAACGGCTCGGCGAGCTCGCCGATCGATTTTTCGCCGAGCGCCAGGTTCGCCAGCATTCCGCGCCGCGTTGGGTCGGCCAGTGCCTGGAAGGTCGTGTCGAGTCGTTGTTCAACCATTTGGTTGAGTTACGTGCTGCCCGTGCGATTGTCAACCGAGAGGTTGAATGATTCATCGCCCTTGCGTTTCGGTGCACCGCAATGACAGTTGCGACAATGCATCGACAGGTCCTGTTCCTCGTCGCCGTCATGCTCGGAAGCGCGGCGATGGCGCAATCGCTCTTTCTTAAGCCCGCGCGCGTGTTTGACGGCGTGAACCCCACCCCGCACGAGGGCTGGTCGATCCTGGTCGAGGGCGACCGCATCGCCGCGGTCGGCCCGAACCTGACCGCCCCTGCCGGCGCGCGCACCATCGAGCTTCCCAGCGCCACCCTCATGCCCGGACTGATCGAGGGCCATTCACACCTCTTCCTCCACCCCTACAATGAGACTCTGTGGGACGATCAGGTGCTGCACGAGGCGCTGGCGCTGCGCACCGCGCGCGCCGTGGTCCAGGCCGAGCGGACGCTCGACGCCGGCTTCACCACCGAGCGCGACCTCGGCACCGAAGGCGCGGGTTTTGCCGACGTCGGGCTGAAGCAAGCGATCGACCAGGGCATCGTCCCCGGCCCGCGCCTGCTCGTCTCGACCCGAGCGATCGTTGCGCGCGGCGCTTACGGCCCGAAGGGATTTGAGCCCGGCGTTGCAGTCCCGCAGGGCGCTCAGGAAGTCGCCGGGGTCGACGAGACGATCCGCGCGGTGCGTGACCAGGTCGCCGCCGGCGCCGACATCGTCAAATTCTACGCCGACTATCACTGGGGCAAGGGCGAGCCATCGCGTCCGACCCTGTCGCAGGCCGAACTCGACGCCGGGGTTGCCGCCGCCCATGACGCCGGCCGGCTGGTCGCCGTCCATGCGACCACCGCTGAGGGGATGATGCGCGCCGTCCGCGCCGGTGCCGACACCATCGAGCATGGCTATGGCGGCACCGCGGACGTGTTCAAGGCGATGGCGGTCAAGGGCATTGCGCTCTGCCCGACGATCGCCGCTTCCGAGGCCTACGCCCGCTACTTCCAGCATTGGAACGGCCAGGAGCCGGCGCCGGAAAGCGTCCAGGAGAACCGCCGTTCGTTCCAGCTGGCCATGAAGGCCGGTGTCCCGATCTGCATGGGCGGCGATGTCGGTGTCTTCACCCACGGCGAGAACTGGCGCGAGATGGAGGCGATGCAGCGCGCCGGAATGTCCGCCGCCCAGGTCCTGATCTCCGCGACCTCGCGCAATGCGCGGATCATCCGCCTGACCGACCGCGGCCAGGTCAAGCCCGGACTCCTCGCCGACCTCGTCGCGGTCGATGGCGACCCGACGCGCGACGTCTCGGCGGTCGAGCATGTCCGCCTCGTGATCAAGGG
>JBDTZJ010000123.1:0-5368 GCA_040005255.1 Sphingomicrobium sp. | reverse complement strand
GTAGCGCGCCGGGATCAGGATCACCGCATTCATCGAGCGGCGGGGCAATCGTGGATGTGCAGCACGCCGACCGGCTTCTTGCCGCGGCCGTCCTCCTTGACCACGAACAGGGCCGTGATCTTATGCTCGTCGAACAGCACGAGCGCATCGTCGATCAGGTCGTCAGGTTTCAGCGTCTTTGGATCGCGGGTCATGAACTCGCCGGCGCTATGTTCGAGCCCCCGCTCGATGTTGCGGCGAAGGTCACCGTCGGTGATCACGCCGATCAAGTATCCGGAATCGTCGGTCACCCCAACCACACCGAGCCTTTTTACGGACATCTCCACGACCGTGTCGTGCATCGAGCTGTCAGCCTGCGTGAGCGGCATCGACTTGCCGCCGTGCATGAGCCGCCGCACCGGCTTGAGCCTGGCGCCGAGCGAGCCGCCTGGGTGCAGCCGTCCGAAATCGGTGCGCGTCACCCCCTTCTGCCGCATCACGGTCATAGCCAGCGCGTCACCGAGCGCCAAGGCCATGGTCGACGAGGTCGTCGGCGCAACCGATTCGGGCCCGACCTCCGGCCAGTGCGGCAAGACGAGCGATGCACTTCCGGCCTGGTCCAGCATGGTGCGGGCATGGCCGGTGATGGCGATGATCGGGATGTGCCCAAGCTGGAAATGGTCGATCACCGGCTCAAGCTCCGCGGTTTCGCCGCTTTGCGAGATGAGGATCGCGACATCGCCCTCGGCGGCCATCCCGATGTCGCCGTGAATCGCCTCCGCGAGGTGAAGGAACACGGCGGTCGTTCCGGTCGACGCGAAGGTCGCGGCGATCTTGCGCGCGACGTGGCCCGACTTGCCGAGACCGCTGACGATCAGCTTGCCCCGGCATGCGCAGATCAGCTCGACCGCTTTCTCGAAGGGAGCGCCGAGCTGGTCCGCCAGCGCGTCGAGCGCACGCGCTTCGTCGTGGAGGATCGCACGCCCGAACTCGAGGACTCCGATCTGCGGACTGCGGTCTGCTGCCATGGCCGATCTCCTAGCCCAAGCGCCGGACGCCTGGGAAGCTTGACGACACCGACGCCAAAGGCTTGGGTCGCGCGTTCTAGGGGAACCTGAATGGCGAAACGACTGACCCGATACATATTGATCGCGCTGGTCCTCGGTCTCATTACCGGCTGGGCGATCAACGCGACCATCGACGACGGCACACCGGAAAGCGCCGCCCGCCTCAAGTCGATCGCCGATTATCTCAGCATCGTCACGGTGCTGTTCCTGCGCCTGATCAAGATGATCATCGCGCCGCTGGTCTTCTCGACGCTGGTCGCCGGAATTGCTCACATGGGCGACGTCGCCGCCTTGGGCCGGGTCGGCCTTCGTTCGATCCTGTGGTTCATTCTCGCGACCTTCGTCTCGCTGTCGCTGGGCCTGGTGCTCGTCACTTTGCTCCACCCCGGGGTCGGCCTCAACCTGCCCTTGCCGCCGGCGACCGCCGCGAGCGGGGTTGAAACCGCCGCGTTCAGTCTCAAGGATTTCATCAGCCACGTCGTCCCCGCCTCGATCTTCGAGGCGATGAGCAGCAACGAGATCCTGCCGATCGTCGTTTTCTCGGTCTTCTTCGGAGTCGCGCTGACCTCGATTGGAGAGAGGGGCAAGCCCGTGGTCCGCGGCGTCGAGGCGCTCGTCCGCGTCATGCTGCAGGTGACGAATTATGTGATGCGCTTCGCGCCCTTCGCGGTGTTCACCGCGGTCGCCAGCGCGCTCGCCGAGCGCGGCCCGCAGATCATCATGACCTTGGGCAAGTTCGTCGGCAGCTTCTACCTTGGCCTTGCGATCCTCTGGTCTGTCCTCATCGGCGCCGCCTTCGTCATCGTCGGGCCGCGCACGCGCCATCTGGTGCGCTACATCCGCGATCCGGTCGTGCTGGCATTCTCGACCGCTTCGTCCGAGGCCGCTTACCCGCGGACCCTCGAAGAGCTGGAACGCTTCGGCGTTCCGCCGCGCATCGCCAGCTTCGTCCTTCCGTTGGGCTATTCGTTCAACCTCGACGGGTCGATGATGTACATGACCTTCGCGTCGATCTTCATCGCCCAGGCCTATGGCATCCATTTGAGCCTGGGCCAGGAAATCACCATGCTGCTGGTGCTGATGATCACTTCAAAGGGGATGGCCGGCGTGCCGCGCGCAAGCCTGGTGGTGATCGCCGCGACCCTGTCGATGTTCAGGATACCCGAAGCCGGCCTGCTACTGATCCTCGCCGTCGACCATTTCCTCGACATGGGCCGCTCAGCGACCAACGTCGTCGGCAACGCCGTCGCGGCGAGCGTCGTCGCGCGCTGGGAGGGCGATCTCGGCCCCCCGCTCTCTCCAGACATCGAACCCCTGCCCGCGCCCTCGCATGCCAAGCGCCCCGCACCCCACGAAAGCCATTCCTGAGTTTCAGCCGAACGGCTGGTCGATGCTCGGCGGCGGCTGGGTGAAGAATCTCGGCCCGTCGACCGTCATGTGCCAGCAATCCTCGATGCGCACCCCGAACTTGCCCGGGATGTAGAGCCCGGGCTCGTCGGAAAAGCACATGCCGGGCGCGAGCGGCGTCGTCTCGCCATGAACGAGATAGATCGGCTCGTGGACCTCCATGCCGATGCCGTGCCCGGTGCGGTGCGGCAGGCCCGGCAGCCGGTAGCCGGGACCGAAACCCCAGCTTTCGTAGGTGCGGCGAACAGCGTCGTCCACGGCCCCGGCGGGCAGACCGACCTTCGCGGTGGTGATTGCGATCTGCTGCCCGCGGTGGACCTGGTCCCATAGCTTGCGCTGCTCGGGCGTAGCATCGGCGCCGAACACGGAGGTTCGCGTGATGTCGGCCTGGTAACCGTGGACCGAGCTTGTGCAGTCCATCAGCACGATCTCGCCGCGCCGGACGACCTGCGGCTTGTGCGAGCCGTGAGGATAGGCCGAGGCCTCGCCAAGCAGCACCAGACCGCCGTCATAAGCGCCGCCAAGCCGCTTGTGCGCGGCGGCGATCATCGCGTCGATATCCGCGGGCGTCATGCCTTCGCGAGTCCGCTCGCCGGCATAGCGCAGCGAGGCGAGCATGATATGGTTGGCCGCCTGCATCAGCGCGAGCTCGGCTGGTGACTTGATCATTCGGCAGGCGCGCACCACCGGATTGCCACTGACCACGCGCACCGCCGGAAATTGCTGCCGCAACCGGTCGAGGATGAAGTAGCGGTCGGTCTCTTCGAAACCCACGGTCCTCGCCCGTTTGGCGCGGAGGAAATCGGCGACGAGCTTCAGCGGCTCCTCGTCCTCATTCCAGGTGCGGATCTCGACCGGGATCGACAGGCTCTCGGCCACCGACGGGCGCTCGAAGAACGGAGTGACGACGATCGGGTCGCCATGCGCGGGGATGACGGCCGCCGTCAGCCGTTCGGAGCGCCACCATTGCACGCCGGTGAGATAATCGAGGCTGGCGCCGGGCTCGACGATGATCGCGTCGATGCCGTGCCGCGCCATCAGCGCGCGCGCCTTGGCAAGCCGCTGCAACCGCTCGGCCGAACTGATCGCGGGTGGAATGGCAATCTTCGGCAGCTCGGCCGCGGCCTGCGCCCATACGCGGTTGAGCGGGAGCGTCAGTGCAGCGGTGAACGCTCCTGTGCTCTTCAGAAACGCACGGCGGCGCATCGCTTGCTGGGTCATGCTCGTCCCCCTTGGCTCCGTGCCACTGTTGCACGCTCGTGCGCTATCGGCCAGCAGGCCTGTCCCATGTTTGACTCACTGGCTCATGACGGCGTGAAGCGCCCCGGCACGCGCGAGATGACGGTGATGCTCGCCGGGCTGATGGCGCTGAACGCATTTGCGATCGACGCGATGGTTCCGGCGCTGCCGGCGATCGGCCGCTCGCTGAACGTCGCGCAGGAGAATCACCGCCAGCTCGTCGTCGTCGCTTATTTCATCGGCTTCGCCTCGACCCAGCTCTTCTGGGGTCCGCTCGCCGATCGTTTCGGGCGCAAGCCGATCCTCGGCGTCGGCATCGCGCTATACATCCTGTTCGCGCTGCTGTGCGGCTTTGCTGGCAGCTTCCCGCTGCTGATTGCCGGGCGCGTCGCGATGGGTGCCTCGGCGGCGGTCACGCGGGTGCTGGTGGTGGCGATGGTCCGCGACCTGTTCGAGGCCGAGGCGATGGCGCGGGTGATGAGTCTCGTCTTCATGACCTTCATGCTGGTGCCGGTGCTCGCGCCGAACATCGGTCAGGCGATCCTGGCGGTCGCTTCGTGGCGCGCGATCTTCCTGGTACTCGCCGGCTACGGGCTCTTGATGCTCGCCTGGTCGTCATGGCGGCTGCCCGAGACCTTGCACCCCGAGTTCCGCCGGTCGCTGCGCTGGGGCGAGATGACGGGCGCGATCCGCGCGACCGTCCGCGATCCACTGTCGCGCGGCTACACCCTGGCGCTGACCGCCACCTTCGCCAGCCTCGTGGCTTACATCTCCTCGATCCAGCAAATCGTGTTCGACGTGTTCGGCGAGGGCCGCTTCATCGGCCTGGTGTTCGCGGCGATCGCCGCACCAATGGCGCTCGCATCGTGGCTCAACTCGCGCTTCATCGGCCGCTTCGGCCTCAGACGGGTGGGCCACGGCGCCGCCCTCGTATTCGCGCTGCTCACGGTCGCGCACGCCGCGGTTGGGCTTAGCGGGCACGAGAGCCTGCCCGTGTTCGTCGTGATGCAGAGCCTGTCGATGGCGAGCTTTGCCTTCACTTCGTCCAACCTCGGCACGCTGGCGATGGAGCGCATGGCGCCAATCGCCGGCACCGCCTCGTCGGTCCAGGGGGTGGTCGGCACGCTCGGAGCGGCGATCATCGCCTTCCCCATCGGCCAGGCGTTCGACGGGACCGTGCGTCCCTATTTGGTCGCCTGCGCGGCCTGCGCCGTGATCGGCCTTGCGATCATCGTCCTGACCGAGCCCAAGCGTCTGTTCGCGCCGATCGGCCCGCAGCCCGAGCCTGCTCCCTGCGCGCCCGAGGACCTCTGCTGAGCAAAACGAGAAAAGGGCGGCGAACGGACCGCGTGCTGCATCCGTCCGCCGCTGGGGAGCTCTATTCGGCCGCGATGTCGTCGTCGTCCGTGGGGCCGACCATCAACACCTCGCCGACTTCCTCGGTGCGGCCGCGGATCGCATTTTCGATGCGTTGGGCGACGTCGGGATTTTCCTTGAGATAGACTTTGGCATTCTCGCGGCCCTGACCGATGCGCACGCTATCGTAGCTGAACCACGCGCCCGACTTCTCGACCAGGCCGGCCTTGACCCCGAGGTCGAGGATCTCGCCGACCTTGGACACGCCCTCGCCGTACATGATGTCGAACTCGACCTGCTTGAACGGCGGCGCGACCTTG
>JBDTZJ010000122.1:0-5382 GCA_040005255.1 Sphingomicrobium sp. | reverse complement strand
CGTAGCCGCCGTAGCCGCCGTAGCCGCCGTAGCCGCCGTAGCCGCCGTAGCCGCCATAGGGGTAGCCATAACTGCCGTAGCCGCCGTAGCCGCCGTAGCCACCATAACCGCCATAACCCACGCCGATCGAGACACTACTCCGCGGCCCATAACCGTAGCCATAGGGATCGTTGCCATACATGTCGTAGGCGCAGCCGCTGAGGACGAGGCCGCTGGTCAGCGCCAGAACGCCGAGGCGAATATGTGAAACGCGCATGTCGAGTCTCCACTACAACGGAGGGAACATGCGCGCGTACGCGCTCGGCGAGGTTAACCGGAAGTGAACTGCCTCGGACCCTTAGCCCGCGACGCCCTGCTTGGCCTTGGCGCGCTTGGTCTTGGCCTGGTTTTTCGGATCGAGCGGGCCGGTGACCCGGACCACGCGTTTAGCATCGTGCCAGAGCTGCCGATATGCAAGATAGGCCAGGATGCTAGCGAACAGCAGGAACACGGCGACCGCGAGGCCCGCCGCGTGACGGTTGTCAACGTTCGGCTCGGCCGTCCACACTAGGAACGCGGCCACGTCCTTCGCCATCTGGTCGACCGTCGCCGGCGTCCCGTCGGCGTAGGTGACCTGACCGTTGCTGGTCAGCGGCGGGGGCATCGCGATGTTGAGGTTCGCGAAATAGGGGTTGTAGTGCAGCCCCGGCGGGGTCTTGGTATCGGGGAACTTCTTGAGCAGCTCCGCCGGCTGGTTCTGGAACCCTGTCAGCAGTGAATAGACGTAAGCTGCGCCGCCTTCGCGCGCCTTGGTCATCAGCGACAGATCGGGCGGAAGGGCATTGTTGTTGGCTGCCCGGGCCGCGATCTCGTTCGCAAAGGGTGCCGGGAAACGGTCTGACGGGACGGCCTTGCGGGGTGCTGGTTCGCCCGTGTCGGGATTGATCGACGATACCTGGGTCTTCCAGTCGGACGCGATCTTCTTGATCTCGGCCTCATTGTAGCCAAGACCCTTGAGGTCACGGAACGCCACCAGGTTCAGGCTGTGGCAGGCCGAGCAGACCTCCGAATAGACCTGGAAGCCGCGCTGCAACTGCGCCTGGTTCTTGAAGCTGCCGAACGGACCGTCGCTCTGCAGGTGCAGCGCTTTCGGCTCACGATGGAACTCCTCGGAGGCGAGCGGGGCGGGCGGGTTCTGGAAATAGGTCGCGAGATTGCTGATCGTCGAGAACAGCAGGATCGCCGCGAAGACCGAACCGATAAAACCCAGAATGAAACGCATGTGCCTGCTGCCCCCTTAGCCGGCGGTCGCAACGGAGCCGCGGCGCGGCCTGGTTTGTCCCGCCGGAGCGGCCTCAGCTTCCTCGCCGTGAAGCACGCTTTCGCTGATCGAGTTCGGCAGCGGGTCCGGCGTCTCGAAGGCCGACACCAGCGGCAGGATGATGAGGAAATGGACGAAATAATAAGCCGAAGCGATCTGGCCGAGCGCGGTCCGCCACCAATTCAGTGGCGCTCCGCCAACGTAGCCGAGGATGATGACGTCGATGACCAGCAGCCAGAAGAAGCGCTTGAACACCGGACGATAAGCGCCCGACCGCACCGGCGAGCGGTCCAGCCACGGCAGGAAGAACAGCAGCAGGATTGAGCCGAACATCGCCAGCACGCCCCACAGCTTGGCCGGCAGGATGAAGTCGATCGTGAACGAGCGGAGGATCGCGTAAAACGGCCAGAAATACCATTCGGGAACGATGTGCGCGGGCGTCGCGAGCGGGTTGGCCGGGATGTAATTGTCCGGATGCCCAAGGTAGTCCGGCGCGAAGAACGTCACGATCGCAAAAACCAGCATGACTGCTGCGGCGAACCAGCCGTCCTTAGCCGTGTAGAACGGGTGGAACGGCAGCGTGTCGCGCTCTCCCTTCACATCGACGCCGGTTGGATTGCCCGAGCCCGGGATGTGCAGCGCCCAGATGTGCAGGATCACGACCGCGGCAATGACGAACGGCATCAGGTAATGGAGCGAGAAGAAACGCGTCAGCGCGGCCTGGTCTGGCGCGTAGCCGCCGAGCAGCCAGACGCGTAGGGGCTCGCCGACCAGCGGGAAGGCCGAGAAGAAGCCGGTGATGACCTGCGCGCCCCAATAGCTCATCTGGCCCCACGGCAGGACGTAGCCCAGGAACGACGTCGCCATCATCAGCAGATAGATGACCAGGCCGAGCATCCACACCAGCTCGCGCGGTGCCTTGTAGCTGCCATAATAAAGCCCGCGGAAAATGTGGATGTAGGTGACGATGAAGAAGAAGCTGGCGCCGTTCATGTGCGCGTAGCGCAGCAGCCAGCCGGCGTTGACGTCGCGCATGATCAGTTGATTGACCGACAGGAACGCGCCGTCGGTGGTCGCATAATAATGCATCGCCAGGACGATCCCGGTGACGATCTGGATGGTCAGGAAAATCCCGGCGAGGACGCCGAAGTTCCAGAAATAATTGAGGTTTCGCGGTACCGGATAGCCGCCGCCGATGGCGCCGTAGACCAGGCGCGGCAGCGGCAGCCGCTCGTCGAGCCAGCGCATCACCGGGTGCTTGGGTTCGTAGGGTCTGGCCCAGGAAAAGCTCATCTCTTCTAAGCCCCTCAGCCGATCAGAACGGTGGTCGGCGATGTGAATTTGTAGTCGGGAACGAACAGGTTCGAAGGCGCCGGCCCCTGCCGGATGCGCGCCGCCGTGTCGTACATCGACCCGTGGCACGGGCAGAAATAGCCGCCGTAGGGGCCGCGGTTCTCGCCTTCGCCGATGCCCAGCGGGACGCAGCCGAGGTGGGTGCAAACGCCGAGCGTGATCAGCCAATTCGGCTTGCCCGGCTTTGTCCGCTCGGCGAGCGTCTGCGGGTCGCGCAGGTCGCTGAGCTTGACCGCATTGGCCTCGGCAATTTCCTTGGGCGTCAGGTTGCGCACGAACACCGGCTGTTTGCGCCAGCTGACCTTGATGCCCTGCCCCGGCACGACCTTGGAGATGTCGACCTCGGTAGTCGATAGCGCCAGCACGTCGGCAGATGGGCTCATCTGAACAATCAACGGCGCCAGCGCGGCGACGGTACCGACACCCGCGAAGCTGACTGCGGCCACGTTGAGGAAGTCGCGGCGGCGCACACCCTCGCCTTCGCCGCCTTCTTCATGACCTATGCTTGCAGAACCCTCAGCGGATTGGGTGGCCATCATAACCCTTTTGTGACGCGATATGCTGACCGTGCCGGAGAAGGCCCGGTAGCGGGACGCCGCGCCGGCTTCTCACCGCCGCGATTGGCGGGCCTGATAGCGAGGGGTTTAGGCACCGACAAGGCCCCCGCGGCACGCGCTCAAGCGATGCGCGCCTCGCCTCAGAAATGGTGGGTGCAGAGCGCGAGCAGAAGGATGATCGGGATCGGAATGCCGACCAGCCACAGCAGGATGGAACGCATAACTCTTCTCTCCGTCCGAACGCCCGCTCGGCGGCGACAATGGTTCGGCGCTTGAACGGTTCCTTATTCGACGACCGGTGCCGTCGCGATCTCGGGGTGGTGCTCGCGCCGGCCGAGCAATGCCGCGCGGAACATGACGGCGGCGGCATAGAGCACGACCACGATAACCAGCCAGCGCAGCGTCTCGACCGGCATCGACTTGACAATGAACGCGGCGACCAGGACCGCGGGGATGCCGCCGATCGCGAGGCCGAGCACGATCCGGAGGTCGATCTGCCCGATCTGGATGTGGCGGATGCTCGCCGCGGTCCCGGTCAGCGCCGCGCCGCCGGCCATGATCGGGAAGGCATAGCGCGGGTCGAGACCCATCAGGCCGAACATGACGAGGCTCGGGGCGAAATTGCCGACGCCGAAATTGACGAGGATGCCGAAAATAAAATTGGCAATGATGGCGATGATCGTCAGCGTTATCGGCAGGCTGTTCGCTGTCCCGCCGCCGGGGAACAGGTGGAGGTTGGTCATCGCATAAGCAGTCGCGGCGAGAAGGAGCGCCATGGCGACGACAAGCTGGACGACCCACACCCGTGCCCGCGTGACTAAAGGTACCCCAACGATCCCGCCCATCAACAGCGCGAGGACGCAGCCGATCAACAGGACCGGATCGACCAGGACGCCGAGCAGAATGAGGAAGATGACCGATTCGGCCATCGACGGCGGCGTCAGGCCGACGAGCATGGTCTGCGGGATCAGCCGGTCAGGCACGAGCTTGCGGAACTTGAGCCAGGCGGCTGTCGGGGCGAACGAGCCGATGCCGAGCGTGTCGAAAAAACTGACGAGAGCGCCGACAAACATGGCCTCGAGGTTGGGGAGCGCGCGTCGTTCGACGGCCGAGCGGACGAGGATGATGGTGAACAGCAGGATCGCGAGGATCAACGGGACTAGGAGTGCAATCAGCATCCTGCCATCTTCACGGCCGATCCGCGTAGCGCAAGCACAGCGGTGAAATATTCGCCGCCCTCCTGACTCTCGGCCCGCGCTCCTGAATCTGGAGTCCCAAGCTCGAATCGAATCGTCGTCGCCGGCCCTGCCGCCGGCGCTTGGCATTTGCCGGTCGAGCGTGACGAAGAACTTTTTGAGCGAGGGCAACCACCATGGCGAACAACCCGGGCACCATCCTGTCGCGGATCAAGGACGAGGAGATCGACTGGGTCGACCTCCGATTTACCGACCCCAAGGGCAAGTGGCAGCATCTGACCATGGCCTCTGGCGTGATCGACGAGGACATGCTGACCGACGGCTTCATGTTCGACGGCAGCTCGATCGCCGGCTGGAAGGCAATCAACGAGTCCGACATGATCCTGAAGCCGGACCTGGACGCGGCTTACATCGACCCGTTCAGCGCGACGCCGATGCTCGTCCTGTTGTGCAACGTCGTCGAGCCTTCGACCGGCGAGCTCTACGGCCGCGACCCGCGCTCCACCGCGACCCGCGCCGAAGCCTATCTCAAGCAGACGGGCGTCGGCGACACGGTGTTCGTCGGCCCCGAGGCCGAGTTCTTCATGTTCGACGACGTCCGCTTCGAGGACAGCTATGCTGCCAGCGGGTTCAAGATCGACGACATCGAGCTGCCGATCAACACCATGCGCGAATATGAAGGCGGCAACCTCGCCCACCGCCCGCGCGCCAAGGGCGGATATTTCCCCGTCGCCCCCGTCGACAGCGCGATGGACATCCGCGGCGAGATGGTCGCGACGATGATCGAGATGGGCCTGCCGATGGACAAGCACCATCACGAGGTCGCCGCCTCGCAGCACGAGCTCGGCCTGACCTACGGCAGCCTGGTCGAAACCGCCGACCGAATGCAGATCTACAAGTACGTCGTGCACATGGTCGCCAACGCCTACGGCAAGACCGCGACCTTCATGCCCAAGCCGATCGCCAAGGATAATGG
>JBDTZJ010000121.1:0-5407 GCA_040005255.1 Sphingomicrobium sp. | reverse complement strand
CTGATCCCATCCATCGAGGTCATGCGGGGCCCAAGTGCCGATCCGAACACGACGAAATAGAGCGCGGTGGTGATCACCGGAGTGATCAGGCTCTGCCACAGCGTGCGTTTCCAGCGCGCCATCTCGAAACGATAAATAGCGGCGATGCCGTGGCCGTTCATGCGGCGCGATCTCCCTCTGGCCGCGGTCGATGGACCAGTTCGACGAAAATATCCTCAAGGCTCGACTGGTGGGTCGACAGGTCCTTGTAGGCGATGCCGAGATCGGCGAGCCGCCGCATCAGCGAAGCGATCCCGGTCCGCTCGGCGTGGCTGTCGAACTCGTAGCAGAGGACGTGGCCGTCATGCTCGAGGCGGAGAGTCCAGTCGGAAAGTTCGGGCGGGATCGCCGCGATGGGCTCGGCGAGCATGATGTCGAGGGTCTTGCGGCCCATCTTGACCATCAGCGACTTCTTCTCGTCAACCGCGATCAGCTCGCCCTTGCTGATCACCCCGACGCGGTCCGCCATCTCCTCCGCTTCCTCGATATAATGGGTGGTGAGGATGATCGTCGTCCCGCCCGCGCGAAGCTTGCGCACCAGCTCCCACATGTCGCGGCGCAATTCGACGTCGACGCCGGCTGTCGGCTCGTCGAGGAACAGGATTTCCGGCTCGTGGCTCAGCGCCTTGGCGATCATCACCCGGCGCTTCATGCCGCCGGAGAGGTGCATCATGATGGTCTTGCTCTTGTCCCACAGCGACAGCCGCTTGAGCAGGTCCTCGGTGAAGGCGTCGTTGCGGGCCTTGCCGAAGAGGCCGCGGGAGAAGCTCACCGTGTTCCACACGGGCTCGAACGCCTCGGTGGTGAGTTCCTGCGGCACGAGGCCGATGCGGCTCCGCGCGTGGCGGTAATCGGCCTGCCAATTCTTGCCGTCGACCAGCACCTCGCCGCTCGTCGGCGTGACGATCCCGCAGACGATGTTGATCAAGGTCGTCTTGCCGGCGCCGTTGGGGCCGAGCAGGGCGAAGATCTCGCCGGGGCGGATGTCGAGATCGACCGACTTCAGCGCCTCGACGCCGGTACTGTAGGCCTTTCGCAGCTTGCGGATGGAAAGGATCGGCTCGCTCATTCGACGGGCCCTGGTTCGGCGGGCACGGCGTCCTCCTTCATGAGTCCATGGCGCAGCAGCATCGGGATGTTCGCCGCGGCGAACAGGAAGGTGAGGGGTAGCGCGCCCAACAGCTTGAAGCCGATCCAGAAATTCCACGATGTGTTGCGCCACACCGTTTCGTTGAGAACCGCCATGAAGGCGAAGAACAGCGCCCAGTTGCGCGTCAGCTTGGCCCAGCCTTTCTCGTCGAGGCCGGGATAGGTCGAGCCGAGCACCCGCTGCAGCAGCGGCCGGTCGGTCGCCAGCCCAAAGCCGAGAAGCCCAGCGACCAGGGCATAATAGATCGTCGGCTTCATCTGGATGAAGGTGCGGTCGTGGAGCCAGATGGTGAGGCCGCCGAGGACGACGACCATGATCCCCGAGAACCACAGCAACGGCGAGATGCGGTGATAGCGGATCGCCGAGAACAGCATCGCCGCCACCATCGCGATCATGAAGGCGCCGGTGGCGACGAAAATCTTGAGCACGGACGGCACGGGCGCGAAGAAATTGGCGAGGAAGAAGACCAGCAGCGGGCCGAGGTCGATCAGCAGCCTTGTGCCGCCCTGCGGTTCGGTCTTGGCGGTCATTCCGCGGGTAGTCCCGCTATCGCGCGGGCGACGGCACGCGGGTCAAAGGGACGCAGGTCGTCTGCGGTCTCGCCGACGCCAATTGCGTGGATCGGCAGCCCGAACTTCTCCGCCGCAGCGACCAGAATCCCGCCGCGTGCGGTGCCGTCGAGCTTGGTCATGATCAGGCCGGTCACGCCGGCGGTGTCGCGGAACACCTCGACTTGAGCAAGGGCGTTCTGGCCGGTTGTGGCATCGAGCACGAGAAGGATGTCATGCGGTGCTTCGGGGTTGAGGCGGCCGAGCACGCGGCGGATCTTGGCCAGCTCCTCCATCAGATGCTGTTTGTTCTGGAGGCGGCCGGCGGTGTCGACGATGAGGACGTCCTCTCCGGTCGCGGTTGCTTGGCGGACCCCGTCGAAGACGATCCCGGCCGCGTCGCCGCCTTCCTTGCCGGCGATCACCGGCGCGCCGACGCGCTGGCCCCAGACCTGGAGCTGCTCGATGGCGGCGGCACGGAAGGTGTCCCCGGCGGCGAGCAGGACGCCATAATCCTGCTCCTTGAGCCAATGCGCGAGCTTGCCGATCGTCGTGGTCTTGCCCGAGCCGTTGACGCCGATCACCAGGATCACGTGCGGACGGGGAAATCCCCAGACTTCCAGCGGCTTGGCGACGGGCGTGAGGATTTTCTCGATCTCGTCGGCGAGGATCGAACGGAGGCCGCGTTCGTCGAGCTGCTCGAATTTCTGGGCGGCGATCGCCTCGCGGATGCGGTGTGAGGCCTCGGGGCCCAGGTCCGAGGCGATCAACGCCTCCTCGATGTCGTCGAGCGTGGCGGTGTCGAGTGCGGCGCGGCTGGTGATGCCGGTGAGATTATCCGCGACCCGCTCGGCGGTCTTCTGGAAGCCGCCGCGCAGGCGATCGAGCCAGCTCATGCCCAGACGGCCATGAGCTGGTTGCCGTCACAGCCGGTGATCCGCGCACGGCCTATGTCGCCGCGTGTTCCTTCGGCGATCGCCACAGGGGCAAAATTGTCGGTGTGGCCCTGGCCGGGCCCTTCAACCAGGATTGGCTGCACTGACCCTGTCATTGCGCGGAGCCAGCGGGCGCGGCGCTCAGCAGCGGCATGGCGCAGGCGCGCGGCGCGGGCTTTCACCAGCTCTCGCGACACGTGCGGCATGCGCGCGGCAGGTGTGTTCGGGCGGGCTGAGAAGGGGAAGACGTGTGCGGCGATAATGTCGCAATCATCCAGCAATTTGAGGCTGTTGAGCGCCATATCCTCAGTTTCCGTGGGAAATCCGGCGATGAGGTCGGCGCCGATGGTTGAGTCGTTGCGCGCGGCCTTGATCCGCTCGACGGTGCGCACCGCGTCGGAGCGGCTGTGGCGGCGCTTCATGCGCTTGAGGATCATGTCATCGCCCGCCTGGAGCGAGAGGTGGAAGTGGGGCATCAGCCGCGGCTCGCCGGCGATCAACTCGAACAGCGCACCGTCAATCTCGATGCTGTCGAGCGATGACAGGCGCAGGCGCTGGAGCCGCGGCTCGGCGGCGAGCAGGCGCTGGCACAGCTTGCCGAGGCCCACCTCCCTTCGACTTCGCTCAGGACAGGCATAATCGGTGATGTCGACACCGGTGAGCACGATCTCCTTCGCGCCCCGGTCGATCTCGCGCGAGACGGCGTCGCGGATTGCTTCGAACGGAAGCGAGACGCTGGGCCCGCGCGCCTGCCAGATCGAGCAGAAGGTGCAGCGGTGGTCGCAGCCGGTCTGGACCGCGACGAAGCTTTTGACGTTGGCCAGCAGTCCCGCTGGCGCCATGACGTCATTCGCCGAGAAGCTGTTGAGCTTGCTCGCATTCCCGACGACGCGCGACACTCCCGCCATGGTCGCGAACGAAGCCGGCTCCAGCTCGGCGGCGCAGCCGGTGACGAGGATTCTCGCGCTCGGCCGCTGGCGATGCGCGCGGCGGATCGCCTGGCGCGTCTGGCGTACGGCTTCGTTGGTCACCGCGCAGCTGTTGACGACGATCCAATCCTCGTCCGTCGGGGCGGAGCGCGCGAGTGTTTGGCTTTCGGCGAAGTTCAACCGGCAGCCGAGCGTGATGATCTCGACAGTCACTGCAGCGCCTCGAGGTCGAGCTCGCCGCTGAACACATGTGTTGCCGCGCCGCGCATCCGGATGGGCTCGCCGGGCGCCCAGCTGACCGTCAGGCTGCCGCCCGTCATGTCGACCCTGACGGGCGACTGGGCGCGCTTCGTCAGAATCGCGGCGACAGCGCTCGCACAGGCACCGGTCCCGCAGGCGAGCGTCTCGCCCGCTCCGCGCTCGAAGGTGCGCAACTTCAGGCGATCGTGAACGCAGGTCGCGACGTTGACGTTGATCCGCTCGGGGAAGGCGGGGTCGTTCTCGATCCTTGGCCCAAGGACGTCGAGCAGGACCTCGCGCGCGTCCGGCACGAAGAAGACAAGGTGCGGGTTGCCGACATTGAGCGCCATCGGGTGTTCGAGCCCGTCCCAGGCCATCGGCAGCGCGGCCGTGTCCATTCCATAGGCGAGGGGGATCTCGTCCCAGGCAAAACGCGGCTCGCCGATGCTGACCTCGACCTCGGCGCCGAGGTCCTCGCCTTCGAGCAGGCCGCCGTCGCTGTCGATGCGTCGGGCCCCTGTGAGCTGGACGACGCAGCGCGTTGCATTGCCGCAGCTTTCGACCTCGCCGCCGTCGCTGTTCCAGATCCGCATCTTGAGGTCGGCGCTCTCGCTCGGCTCGAGCACGATCAGCTGGTCGCAACCCACTCCCGTGCGCCGGTCGGCGATGGCGCGGGCGAGCGCCGGCGTGACGTCGAACGGCACGCCACCTGCCTGGGGGCGGGCGTCGACAATCACGAAGTCGTTGCCGAGGCCATGCATCTTGTGGAAATGCCGTCGCATCGGCCGCGACTTAGGGAGGGGTCGGTTCCAAGTCTAGCGAGGGCGAAATGCCAAGAGCCGCAAACGACGTCATGCAATCGATACTCTTCTCGGCGATCATTGACGCGGTCGCCGCGTTGAAGCGCGCATCCGGCGGACTGCCCAATCAGCTCCTGCGCGATGTCCAGGCGATCCATCCAAACGTGACCTTCGCCGACTTGCCGAAGGAGTTGCAGGACTCGATCGGCGAGAGCACGCGCTCGGCCTTCGGCCAGTTGTCGAAGGACGGTTATGCGGTCGGCCCGCGGCAGCAGATGCAGCAGTCGCGGCCGATGGACCGCGTGCCCGAGCGGCAGCGCACCGATCGGCGCGGGCCTCCGCGGGGGCCGGGCGGCCCGCCGGTGCGCCGCGGCGGACGACCGCCCAAGGGTGGGGGAGGCGGCAAGCCCGGCGGTGGAGACAAGCCGCGCGGTTGAACTTGCCGGCGTAAGCGGCTAAGCGCCGCCGCGTCCCTAGGACAGACATCGATGTGAGCGCCCAAGGGTGCGCGCCGGCCGACGAGGTTTCGTCCGCCGGCGGTTTCTGCGTTTTTATCCTCCCCACGGGTTCGTGGGGAGGGGGACCGCTCGGAGAGCGGTGGAGGGGCCCTCGGAGCCCGATAGAGCCCGACAGAGCCCCTCCACCAGCTTCGCTGGTCCCCCTCCCCTCGAAATCGAGGGGAGGATGAAGAAAGGATTTGAATGTTCGACACGTTGAGCGATCGGCTCGGCAGCGTATTCGACCGGCTTCGCGGGCGCGGCGCGCT
>JBDTZJ010000120.1:0-5465 GCA_040005255.1 Sphingomicrobium sp. | reverse complement strand
CGAAGGTCAGCGTCTCGAAGCCGAGCATCTCCTTCTCCGCGCCCTCGATCTCGCGCGGCACGACCAGCACCAAATTCTCGATGCGAATCCCGTACTCGCCGGTCTTGTAATAGCCGGGCTCGTTGGAGATGATCATGCCGGCTGCAAGCGGCTCGTCGCCGCCGCTCTGAGCGCTGCCGACCGGCGAAATGCGCTGCGGCCCCTCGTGCACTGCAAGGAAGCTGCCGACGCCGTGGCCGGTGCCGTGGGCATAGTCGAGGCCGGCTTCCCACAAAGGGCGGCGGGCGAAGCTGTCGAGCTGGCTGCCGCGCGTTCCCTTGGGAAAAACTGCCGTGGCGATGGCGATATGCCCCTTGAGCACGCGGGTGAAGCGGTCGCGCATCTCGGCGGTCGGCTTGCCGATCGGCACGGTGCGGGTGATGTCGGTGGTGCCGTCGACATATTGGCCGCCGGAATCGATCAGGTAGAGCGTGCCCGGTTCGAGCTTGCGGTTGGTCTTCTCGCTCGATCGGTAATGAACGATGGCGCCGTTCGGCCCGGCGCCGGAGATGCTGTCGAAGGACAGGTCGCGCAGCTCGGGGTTGTCGCGGCGAAGCGCTTCGAGGTGGTCTGACGCCTTGAGCTCATCGACGTCGCCCTTGGGCGCTTCCTCGTCGATCCAGTGGAGGAAGCGCGAGATCACCGCCCCGTCGCGCTCCTGCGCGGCCTTCTGCCCGGCGATCTCCGCCGGGTTCTTGAGCGCCTTCGGGAGGATCGTCGGGTCGCGGAGCGGCAGGATCTTGGCGCCGGCCTTGTCGAGCGCCTCGAAGATCGCCGCGACGGCGCGCTCGGGGTCGACGACGACGGTCTTGCCCTTGAGCTCTGACAGCGCACTTTCGAACGCCGCGCGTTCGTGCAGCCGAACCCCGTTGCCGAGATGCTGGCGGACCTCCGGTCCGATCTTCTCCGACGCGACGAACAAATCGGCGGTGCGGTCGGCGCGGACCAAGGCATAGGCCAAGGCGACCGGCGTGTGCGTCACGTCTGCCCCGCGGATGTTGAACGCCCAGGCGATCGAGTCGAGCGCAGAGAGCACCGCCGCGTCGGCATGATGCTTGGCGAGCCAGTCCCCGATCTCGGTCCGCTTCTCCGCGGCGGACTTGCCGGCGTACTGATCGGGCTGGACAACGAGGTGGGCTTTGGAGGCCTCGGGGCGATCCTTCCACACCTCGTCGATCGGATTACGGTCGACCGGCACCAGCTCGGCGCCGCGGCTGGCCAGCGCTTCCTTGGCCTTGTTCACCCAGTCGCGGGTGTGCAGCCACGGATCGTAGCCGATGTGCGCGCCTTCGGGCGCATGCTCCTCAAGCCATTGCGTGGTGCTGGTCTCGGGGACCGACTGGTAGCTCCACTCGGTCGGACTGACCTGTTGCCGCACCTGCAGCGTGTAGCGGCCGTCGACGAAGATCGCCGCTTCCTCAGGCAGCACGACGGCCGAGCCGGCTGAGCCCTCAAACCCGGTCAGCCAGGCGAGCCGCTGGGCATAGCTCCCGACATATTCGCTCATATGCTCATCGGTGAGCGGGACGACGAAGCCGTCGAGCTTCTCGGCTCTGAGTTGCTCGCGGAGTGCCTTCAGGCGGTCGGCGTAACTGGACATGCGAGTTTATCTAGGCCCGCTCGATAGTCGCAACAAGGTTCGCCAGCTTGAAGCGTTTGCTCTCGAACCATTGGGGGCGTCAGAGGTGATTGTTTGATTTAGATTAGGCGCGACTCGACAAATCGTGCTCTTGCGGGCGCGGCCGAATGACCGGCCTTGTTTCCGGGGGTATCTATGAGAACCATGCTGTTGGGCGCCGTTGGCGTCTTCGCCGTAGCGTGCGCGTCTGTTCCCTGCGCCGCCGAACAATATGTCGATTACACGCCGCAGAAAGGCTATTGGACGATCAACGCGGTCGAAGTCGATCCCAACCATGTCGACGATTATCTGACCGGCCTTCGCAGCTCGCAGGTCACGGCTTTCAACGTACTCAAGCGTCGCGGCCTGATCGACGACTACAAGTTCATGGTCCGGACGGGCTACGTGAAGGGCTCGCCCAACGTCCTCATCATGACTCACACGCCGAGCACCGCCCTTGATGATCCCGACCAGGCACGGGACCAGGCCGTCCAGAAGGAAATCTACGCGGCATTCAGCAAGGAAAAGGGCGACGCGGCTGTGCGCGGCTATGAGAAATATCGGACGTTCATCGATACCGGCAATTGGCAGACGATGACGATGAAGTGATCTGATCGGTCCGACGAAGCGAAAAGGACGGGCGCCGTGCGGCGCCCGTTTTTTCATGTTCCGCGCGCGGACGGTCGCGCTAAGAGCGCAATGATGGACAATTCCGCCGGCCTTCCCGCCCCGACGACTGCCGCGCGGCGCCCGCACACCATCTCCGCAAAAGTATGGCTCGGCCTAATCCTAGTTAGATTCTTAGGCCCGGACAGTGTATGATGACCGGATCATCGGCATGGCATGCGCGCCGATGGCGAGAGGCGTGCGACGCTCCCGCCCAATGGAGCAAAACCCATGAAAGACCTTCACGATCGAGCCGAGGCGCAGGCCCTTGCGCTGGCGATCGTCGATACGCTGCCTGAACCGTTCATGGTCCTCGACGAGAGCCTCAACCTGCTCGCCGGCAGCCGCTGTTTCTACGAGGTGTTCGGCGAGGACCCGGCAGACGCCCGCGGCCGCTCGCTGTTCGACCTGTCCGGCGGCCAATGGGACATTCCAGGCTTGCGCCGGCTGCTCGCGACCGTGGTCCCGCAGCACACGGCTCTCGAAGGCTTCGAGTTCGAGAAGGACTTCGCGCGTGTCGGCAGGCGCACGATCCAGCTGAATGCCCTCCCCATTCGCGATGAAGGCGGCAGCAGCCGGATGGTCCTTCTCGCCATCAAGGACATCACCGACCGGCGTGTCGCCGAGCAGGATAAGCAGCGGCTGCTGGAGCATACCGAGGAGTTGCTGGAGCAGCAGAAGACGCTGTTGCGCGAGATGCAGCACCGCATCGCCAACAGTCTGCAGATCATCGCCAGCATCCTGTTGCTCAAGGCTGGATCGGTCTCGTCCGAGGAAACCAAGAACGAATTGCGCGCGGCGCACCAACGGGTGATGTCGGTTGCCGCCGTGCAGAGCCATTTGAACTCCTCCGAAGGCATCGAGGAGATCGAGATGGCGCCTTATCTGGCGAAGCTCAGCGCAGGGCTCGCTTCGTCAATGGTCGGACCCAAGCAGGCCATCAATATCGTCGTGGCGGCGGGCGAAGGCACCTTGCCCACCAGTCACGCAGTCAGCATCGGGCTGATTGTGACCGAGCTGATCATGAATGCCATCAAGTACGCCTTTCCCAAGGCGCGGGCATCGGCGCGCATTCGGGTGACGTTCGAAAAGGCGAAAGCGGACTGGAAGCTTGTGGTGTCGGACAATGGGGTCGGCCGATCGCCTAACGAGGATTCGAAAGCCTCCACCGGCCTTGGTACGGCCCTGATCGGAGCTCTGGCGAAGCAGCTCAATGCGCAAATCTCGGAGACCTCCACGAAAAAGGGACTCATCGTCGAAGTCACGCGGGCGACGTTTGAATCTCTTCTCCCGCGTGCGGCTTAGGAAAGTGCCCGATCGCACCCCAAGCAGGCATAAGCGCTGACGCCCCCTTCCGGTGACGCGCCGGCGCGCTAAGAGCGGCGCATGGACAAGCCCACCAGTCTTCCGACCCCGCCCCAAGCCAAGCAGCGCCCCTACAGCTACGAACGTCACGGCGTCACCATCGACGACCCGTGGCATTGGCTGCGCGATCCCAAATATCCGAACGTGGATGACCCCGAGGTCATTGCCTATTTGAAGGCGGAGAATGCCTATTTCGAAGGCTGGAAGGCGCAGCACCAGGGGTTGATCGACCAGCTGGTCGAGGAAATGAAGGGGCGGATCAAGGAGGACGAAAGCTCGGTCCCGATCCGCGACGGCGACTTCCTCTACTGGTGGGCGTTCAAGCCGGGGGCGCAGTACCGGACCTGGTACCGCAAGCCCGTCCGTGGCGGCGACGACCAGGTCCTGTTCGACGAGCCGGTCGAGGCGGAAGGTCGGGAGTATTTCCGCTTGGGCGCGCTCGAGGTCAGCCCCGACGGCAAGCTGCTCGCCACGCTCGCCGACTATGACGGCTCCGAGCGCTTCGAGCTCAGAATCCGCGACCTCGCCACGGGCCAGGACATCGAGACCGTCACCAAGGTCGGCATCGGCCAGCCGGTTTGGACCAGCGACAGCGCCGGAATCGTCTTCACCGAGGTCAACGACAATTGGCGCTCGTACCGCGCGCAATATCACCGGCTCGGTCAGCCGCTGGACCAGGACATCACGCTCTATGAGGAGACCGAGGAGCTCGGCTTCTCGGTCGGGATCGGCAAGTCGCACGACCGCAGCACGATCTTCGTCTCGACCGGCGACAATGCCACGACCGAGGTGCGCTTCGTTTCCGCCGCCGACGCGTCAGGGCCGCTGACGCTGATTTCGCGGCGGAAGCCCAATCGCGAGTATCATGTCGACGTTGCGCATGAGAAATTCTGGATCCACGCCAACGACGACCATGTGAACTTCCGTCTCGCGGTCGCGGACCCATCCGACCCGGAGATGTGGGAGACGGTCATTCCCGGCTCCGACAGCGTGTATTTGACCGGGCTCACAGCCTATCACGACCATCTCGCCATCAGCAGCCGGGTCGAAGGCCTGGACCAGCTGATCCTCCGCACCTACGCCGGCGAAGAGACGCGCATCCCCTTTGCGGAGGCGAGCTACAGCGCCTTTTTCATGGGCAATCCCGAGTTCGCGCCGGACGCCTATCGCGTCGGCTATTCGTCGATGGTCACGCCGACGACAGTCTACGATTACCATCCGGAAAGCGGCGCGCTCGACGTGCTGAAGGTCCAGGAAATCCCGTCGGGCTATGACGGGTCGCAATATGCGACCGAGCGGCTGACGGTCGAGGCGCGCGACGGCGTGAAGGTGCCCGTGTCCGTCGTGTACCGGAAGGGCTTCGAAAAGAACGGCGAGGGGAAACTATTCCTCTACGCTTACGGCGCATACGGGATGGCGATCCCTCCGACCTTCAACTCCAATCGCGTCAGCCTGCTGGACCGCGGCTGGGCATGCGCGATCGCCCATATCCGCGGCGGCGACGACCTCGGCTACCAATGGTTCCTCGACGGCAAGCTGACCAAGCGGACCAACACGTTCCACGATTTCGTCGATGTGGCGAAGGGGCTCGTCGCAGTGAAGTTCACGAGGCCCGGCCGGATCGCGATCAACGGCGGCTCGGCCGGCGGCGAATTGATGGGCGCGGTGGTCAATTCCAACCCAGAGCTATGGGGGGCGGCGGTCGCCGACGTGCCGTTCGTTGACGTGCTCAACACGATGCTCGACGACACGCTGCCGCTGACGCCCGGAGAATGGC
>JBDTZJ010000119.1:0-5567 GCA_040005255.1 Sphingomicrobium sp. | reverse complement strand
GTGAGGAGGGCGACCTCGCTAACTGGATGGTCCCGGGCAAGATGATCAAGGGCATGGGCGGCGCGATGGACCTCGTCGCCGGGGTCAAGAAGATCATCGTCGTGATGGAGCATGTGTCGAAGGACGGCAGCCCCAAGTTCATCCCCGAATGCACGCTTCCGCTGACCGGCAAGAATGTGGTCGACATGATCATTACCGACCTTGCCGTGTTCCAGCGGCCTGACCACGTCAGTCCGTTCAAGCTGATCGAGCTGGCGCCCGGTGTAACCGCCGACGAGGTGCGCCAGAAGACGACGGCGAAGTACGTCGAGTGAAGGCGCTTCTCTCGATCGAGCCCGGCGGGCCCGAGACGCTGCGCCTGGAGGATGTCGCGGAGCCGGTGGCCGGCTCGGGCGAGCTGCTGGTGCGGGTGCGCGCCTGCTCGATCAACTTCCCCGACGTGCTGATCATCGAGGATAAATATCAATTGAAGCCGCAGCGGCCATTCGCGCCGGGCGGCGAGGTCGCCGGCGAGGTGCTGGCGATCGGCGAAGGCGTCAGCGGCTGGAAGGCTGGCGACCGCTTGATCGCCGCGCTCGGCTTCGGCGGCCTTGCCGAACAGGTGATCGTGCCCGCCGACCGGGCAATCCCGCTGCCGCGCGAGCGCAGCTTCGAGGACGGCTCGGCGCTGCTCATGACCTACGCGACCGCCGTCCACGCACTGGTGGATCGCGGCAAGCTGCAGGCCGGGCAGTCGCTGCTGGTGCTGGGGGCAGCGGGCGGCGTCGGCATCGCCGCGGTCGAGATCGGCAAGGCGCTCGGCGCGAGGGTGGTCGCTGCGGTTTCGTCGGAGGAGAAAGCGGTCGCAGCACGCGAAGCCGGCGCAGATTTGGCGGTCGTCTATCCCGCCGGCCCGTTCGACCGCGACGGCCAGAAGGCGCTCGCGGGCCTGTTCAAGGAGGCGGTCGGACCGGCGGGTGCGGATGTGATCCTCGACCCCGTGGGCGGCGATTATAGCGAGGCGGCGCTGCGCAGCATCGGCTGGGAGGGACGGTTCCTGGTGGTCGGCTTTCCCGCGGGCATTGCGAAACTTCCGCTCAACCTGACCCTGCTCAAGAGTTGCGACGTCTGCGGCGTGTTCTGGGGCGCATTCGCCGCGCGCGACCCGAAGAGCAACACAGCGCACGTCGAGCAGCTGTTCCGCTGGTGGGACGAGGGCAAGATCGCGCCGCAGGTTAGCGCCACCTATCCGCTCGAGCGGGCCGGCGAGGCGATCGCGGCGCTGCGGGACCGCCAGGCCTTCGGCAAGCTGGTGGTGATGCTTTGAGCCTTGCCGGCTGGCGCGCCGGCCGGACCGCGCGCGCGACGTTCTGGGCGGCGGCAAGTTTCGCGTTCGTTATGGCCGTGCTCCCGCACCCGCCCGAAGTGCCCGGCGAGCCCAATGACAAGGTTGAACATATCATCGCCTTCGCGATTCTCGCCGCGCTGGGCAGCTTCGCCTACCCGCGAGCCAGGCTGTTGAGGCTGCTGGCAGGCCTGTCGCTGTTCGGCGCGTCGATCGAGGTCGTCCAGGCGATCCCGGCACTCCAGCGCGACAGCGACGTCTGGGACTGGGTCGCGGACACTGCCGCCGCAGCCGTTGTCTTGCTGTTCGTCTGGTGGCGCCGCCGCCCCGCCTAGCGTTGCGTCGCGACGCGCCTCACCCTATCTGCGGCGACATATGCCCAAGGGGAATGCATGACACAGTTCGACGATCGCGAACGCGCCTTCGAAGCCAAATTCGCCCGTGACGAGGAGATCCAGTTTCGCATCATCGCCCGCCGCAACCGGCTGCTCGGCGAATGGGCCGCGCGGAAGATGGGGCTGACGGAAGCCGAAGCGGAAGCCTATGCCAAGGATGTCATCCGCTCAGACTTCGAGGAAGCGGGCGAGCATGACGTGATCCGCAAGGTGCTGGGTGACCTCACCGCCGCGGGCGTCGACTGTGAGGAGGAGCAGGTCCGCGAAGCACTCCGCAACAAGGAAATCGACGCGCGGCGCCAGATCATCGAGGCTTCGAACCTCTGATGGCGATGGCCGCCAGCGAGATCGAGCAGCTGATCAAGGCGTCGATCCCCGACGCCGAGGTGACGATCCGCGATCTCGCCGGCGACGGCGACCATTATGCGGCGCGCGTGATCAGCCGCAGCTTCGAGGGGATGAACCGGATCAAGCAGCATCAGGCTGTCTATGCCGCGCTTGGGGGGCGAGTAGGGGGAGAGCTTCACGCACTGCAGCTCGAAACCGTGGTGCCGAATATGGAGACCGACCAGTGAGTGACGCCCAAAGCCGCATCGACGCGCTCGTGAAGAGCAACGACGTCGTCCTGTTCATGAAGGGGACCGCATTGTTCCCGCAGTGCGGCTTTTCCAGCCGCGCGATCGCGATTCTCGATCATCTCGGCGCCCCCTACGAAACGGTCGACGTCCTTCAGGACCCGGAGATTCGTGCGGGGATCAAAGATTATTCGGACTGGCCGACGATCCCGCAGCTCTACGTGAAGGGTGAGTTCGTCGGCGGTTCAGACATCATGATGGAGATGTTCGAGAGCGGCGAGCTGCAGCAGTTGGTCGCGGCCGAAGCCTGAATGAAGAAGGGGCGGTGCAGCTGGACCAGAGAACCGCTGCACCGCCCCTTCGTGGCGTGGAACCAAGTGGACGCGATTATTGTAGCAACGTGCGTGCCAAACTAAAGGAATGGCTGATTTTCGCCATTTTTCATCAAGAACCATGAAGGGCAGACAGACGTTGCGTAAAATATTCCGACACAATCGGCCGTGGATTCCTGCCGATGGCACTTCGACCCCGCTATCGGGTTGGATGGCGCGGTGACTCGCCACGACCCAAATCTCGCGCGCCCGGCCGGGCCTCGGCTGTTCTGCGACCTGACCCAAAGCTGGTCCGAGGTCGGCGGCGGCGTGCGGACATATCTGCTGCACAAGCGGCGCCACATCCTCGAATCCACGCCGCACAGCCACCTGGCGATCATCCCGGGCGTGGCCGACGCGGTAATCGAGGAAGAGCGGGCAATCACCGTCATGATCGCTTCGCCGCACGTGCCGGGGAGTCCCAATTACCGCCTGTTGCTGCGCAGCGGGGCGGTGCGTCGCGCACTCGAGCGGTTCCGGCCCGACCTGATCGAGTGCCAGGACGCCTATAACCTGCCGTGGTCCGCGCTCGCCTACCGGCGGCGTCATCCGCAAACCGCGCTGATCGCCGCCTACATGACCGACTTTCCAACGGTTTATGTCGAGCGGCCCTTGTCGCGCTTCCTGACCAAGCCGGTCGCGAGCGTATTAGGCCGCGTCTGCTACGCCTATTGCGGCGCGCTCTACCGCCGGTTCGATTCAGTCTTCGCGTTGAGCGAGAATGGCGGAGCGGCGAAGTTGCGCTCACTAGGGATCGATCCGGTCGAGGTGGTGCCGCTGGGGGTCGAGGTCGGCGAGTTCGGTCCCACGTGCCGAGACGGGCCGCTCCGCGCCAAGCTCGGGCTCGGCGAGGGCGAGCCGCTACTCATCTATGTCGGCCGGCTCGACGGCGAGAAAAAGCCGGACGTCGTCGTCGACGCATTCCGTCGGTTGCCGCGCGCGCTGGGCGCCAAGCTGGCGCTGCTCGGTGAGGGGCCGCTCAAGGCCGAGATTGCGGCGCTCGGCGACGATCGCATCATCATGCCGGGCTATGTCCGGAACCGCGCCGAACTCGCACGCTGGCTGGCCAGCTCCGACATCTATGTCTCGGGCATGGCCGACGAGACGTTCGGCATCTCGATCATCGAAGCGCAGGCGTCGGGGCTGCCCGTGGTCGGCGTTGCTGCCGGGGCCATGCTCGACCGGGTGACCGATGCGATGGGCCGCCTCGGTCCGGTCGGAGACACCGGCGCGATGGTCGCGAACATCCTCGCGGTCTGGGGCAGCGATCACGAGGCGATGCGGGCGGCCGCCCGCGCGCATGCGCTGCAGTTCAGCTGGGACAGCAGCATGGAAGGCTTGTTCGGCCACGTCTACCCGGCCGCATTCGAGCGGCGTGGCGAGCGTCCGCTTGGGCTGGCCGGCGAGCCGGCGCTCGCCGCCTGAGGGGTTCAACGCGCATTCACGGGTGGAACTGACAATGACCGGGATGCGCCGAATAGCCTTGTTTGCACTGATGCTGACGCTGGTCGCGCCGCTAGTCGCCGCGCCCCGCAAGGCTGCGCCCAAGCCTGCGCCCGAGCCAAAGCTCATGCAGAGCTGCGAGGCTCACAAGTTCGAGGCGGTCGTCGACACGGTCGTCGACAACCAGCCGCGCAAGTCGAAGGTCAAGCTGTGCGGCGTCGAAGGGCAGAGCGACGCCGATTGGATCGGCACGCTGCGCGACGCGATCCGCAAGCTCGACGCCAACAAAGACATGGCGCCGGCGACACGCGACCAGATCGTCGCTGCGATCAAAGCCGAGATCGGTCGTCTCAGCATTGTCGAATCGCCGATTCCCGCGAAGCGGCAGGCGCAGGGGCAGAGCCCGCCGCCGCTATCGCGCGACTACGCCGCGCTGCCGCCCCTTCCTGCAGCGCCCGAGACTCCCGTTGGGCCGCCGCCGCCCGTAGAGACCAGCACCGGGACGGCCGCGTCGGCGGCTCCCCCCGTATCGCCGCCGGCGGCGGCGCAAGCAGTTGCCGTGCCAGGCGCCATGCCGCGGCTGACGATCAGGTGCGAGACGCCGAGCGACCTCGGCGGGCCTGCGCCTTGTGCGGAGTTCGAGCGCGAAACGCGCCTCATCATCCAAGCCGACGGGGACGTGCCAGCGGGGGCCCTACTGCAATTCATCCGCAACGGGCGCACACAAGGCGATATCTCCCTTGCCGGGCTCGGCAGGGGAGGCGTGCTGCGCGATGCCTTGCCGCCTGGCGTCTGTGCCGGCTTCGGCGCGGGCCGGCTTGAGCTTCGGATCGTGCAGGCCGCCGGAGCCCAGGTCCTGCAGTCCGAGGGCCCGTACAGTCTGCGCTGCTAGCAAGCGCGCGGCCTCCGTGGCAGAGGCGCAGCGGATGGACGCGCCATATGCGATACTCGAACAGCTTGAGCCGGGCATTGCCCGAGTGCTCGCGCATAACCCGTCCGCCTTTACCTATTGCGGCACGCAGACCTATTTGATCGGGACGAGCAAAGTCGCGGTGATCGATCCAGGCCCGGATCTCCCCGAGCATCTCGACGCACTCGAACGCGCCATCGCCGGCAGGCGGGTCGTCGCGATCATGTGCACTCACACTCACCGCGACCACAGCCCGGCCGCGCAACCGCTGGCCGAGCGGGCGGGGGCGCCGATCATCGGCTGCGACGCTCTGGCATTGGAAACCGTGGGCCCTCGCGCCGACGCCTCGTTCGACGGCAATTATGCGCCTGACCGCGTGCTCGAGGATGGCGACGACCTGGACTTGGACGGCGACGCGGTGACGGTGGTCGCGACGCCGGGCCACACTTCCAATCACCTGTGCTTCGCCTATCGCGGCGCCCTGTTCAGCGGCGACCATGTGATGGGCTGGTCGACCACGGTCGTGGTGCCGCCCGATGGCGACATGGC
>JBDTZJ010000118.1:0-5698 GCA_040005255.1 Sphingomicrobium sp. | reverse complement strand
TTCACCCGCGACTGGCTCGCCGAGGCGCGGCGCATCCTCAAGGACGACGGCACGATCTGGGTGATCGGCAGCTACCACAACATCTACCGCGTCGGCGCGCTGCTGCAGGACGCTGGCTTCTGGATCCTGAACGACATCGTCTGGCGCAAGTCGAACCCGATGCCGAACTTTCGCGGCACGCGCTTCACCAACGCGCATGAAACGCTCATCTGGTGCGCAAAGGACGGCCAGGCGCGCTACACCTTCAATTACCGTGCGATGAAGGCGCTCAACGATGACCTTCAGATGCGTTCCGACTGGCTGCTGCCGATCTGTGCCGGGCCCGAGCGGCTGAAGGGCGAGGACGGCTCGAAAGCCCATCCGACCCAGAAGCCCGAAGCTCTGCTCTATCGCATCCTCCTCGCCTGCACCAAGCCGGGCGACGTGGTGCTCGACCCTTTCTTCGGGACGGGGACGACGGGCGCCGTGGCGCGGCGCCTGGGCCGGCGTTGGATCGGGATTGAGCGCGAAGCGGCTTACGTGAAGGTCGCGCACGAGCGGATCGCGTCGACCCTGCCGCTCGATGAAAGCGCGATGAAGACGGTGCTCGACAAGCGCGAGCAGCCGCGCGTTGCCTTCGGCGTGCTGGTGGAGAGCGGTCTCGTGCCCGCGGGGACGGTCTTGACCGACTCGAAGCGACGCTGGACCGCCAATGTGCGGGCCGACGGCTCGATCGCCTGCGAGGGGCAGTCGGGCTCGATCCACAAGGTTGGTGCCGCGCTCCAGGGCGCGCCGTCGTGCAACGGCTGGACCTTTTGGCATGTCGTTGAAACCGGATCGCTGACCTTGCTCGACGCGCTACGGCAGCAGCACCTCTCCGCGCTTGCTTAGAACTTGCGTCGGCCGCGCCGCCGATGACAGTAAAGGTGTGACGCGCGAAATCCGGCAAGCGGGGGTTCGATATTTGAGGGCGATTGCCCTCGGCGTTGCGTTGGCCGCTACCGGCTCGTCGGCGCAGCAAGCCAAATGGGCGGCGGTGCCGGAAACGCCTTCGCAACTGCTGACCGAGCATCGCCGGCTTTCCGCCGCGCTGGACGCGCTCAAGCCGCAGCGGCCGGGCGTGGTCGACGCTTATGTCGTGGTCGTCGCGCTCGACGGCGACCCAGTGTTCAGCCGCGAGGCTCGCGAGGCGGGCCGCGTGCTCGCCACCCGCTTCGACGCCGCCGGCCACACGATCGTGCTCGCCAATGACGAACGCAGCAGCAAAGCGGACGCGCCCGGATCGCCGCAGAGCCTGTCGCTGGCGCTGGCCCGCGCCGCCGAGCTGATGGACCGCAACGAAGACGTGCTCGTGCTCTACAGCACCAGCCACGGCGAGCCCGACACCGGCCTGGTCTACAAGGATCTGAAGCGCGGCGGCGGCATCATTTCTCCCGCTCGGCTTGCCGGAATGTTGAACTCGCTCGGCTTCAGGAATCGGTTGCTGATCCTCCAGGCCTGCTTCTCCGGCCAGTTCGTTCACGCGCTCAAGGGTCCGGGCACCATCGTCGTCACTGCCGCGGCAGCGGACCGTTCGTCCTTCGGCTGTGAGGCCGGCAACGACTGGACCTTCTTCGGCGATGCGCTGGTCAACCATGCGTTCCGCCAGCCGCTGCCGCTCGACATCCAGCTGCGGCGCGCGTCGGCGCTCATCGCCGCGGCCGAGGGCCGCGAGCGGCTGACGCCCTCCAATCCCCAGGTTAACACTGGTTCGGATACTGCCGGGTGGCTCAGCCGGCTCGAGGAGCGCGAGCCGAAATCAACCTCCGAGCCAGTCGGCCAATCGGTCCTCGGGCTCGGCAAGTAAGGAAATCCATGCGCACCCTGCTCAGGCCGACCGCCTTCGTCGATTCGCCGTTCGGCCATGACGGCAAGGTCGCGCGGCTCGCCGGCGGGATGACCTGGTTCGCGGCGGTCGAGCTGATTCATGTCGAAGGCCACCGCCGGGTCTCGACCGAGCTGGTGCCGGTCGAGCAGGTGGAGGCTCGGTTCGACGATGGCATGGCCGCGCAATGGCAGGCGCTGACCGCGCCACGGCCACCGCTGCAACTGGGCGAACGAACCATCCGCCTCGACCAGCCGCAGGTCCTGGCAATCATCAACGCGACTCCCGACAGCTTCTCCGACGGCGGTCAGTTCGCTGACTCGGCCGCGGCTGCCGAGGCGGGAGCAGCCATGGCTGCTGTTGGCGCGGCGATCGTCGATGTCGGGGGCGAATCGACCCGGCCCGGCGCTCGCTCGATCTGGGAAGGCGACGAGATCGAGCGCGTGGTGCCGGTGATCCGCCAGCTCGCAGCTGCTGGAACCGCGGTGTCGTGCGACACGCGCAAGGCCGACGTCATGACGGCAGCGGTCGAAGCCGGCGCTCGGATGATCAACGACGTGTCGGCGCTGACCTATGACGCCCAGTCCGCCGAGGTCGCCGCGTCGCTCAACGTGCCCGTGGTGCTGATGCACCATCGTGGCGCTCCGGAGGTGATGCAGGATGACCCGCGCTACGACGACGTCCCCGTCGAGGTCTATCTGTGGCTCGAGGAGCGCATCGCAGCCGTGGTTGAAGCAGGGGTCACGCGCGACCGGATCCTCGTCGATCCCGGCTTCGGTTTCGGGAAGAATGTCGGCCACAATCTCGAGTTGATGAACGGGCTCGCGCTATTTCAATCCCTCGGCTGCCCCTTGGTCGTGGGCGCCAGCCGCAAGCGGACCATCGGCGCCCTGTCGGGCGAGGCTCCGGCGGACAAGCGTCTCGGCGGGAGCATCGCTTTGGCGTTCAAGGCGATCGAGCAGGGGGCACAGATCGTCCGGGTCCACGATGTGTTCGAGACGGTGCAGGCGCTGCGCATCTGGCGCGGCCTTCGCGACCAGGCGCTGACGCCACGGCCCTAGGCGGCGGTGTCGATCCCGAGCTCGCCGAGCTTGCGGTACAGCGTCGAGCGGCCGATCCCGAGGCGCCGCGCGACCTCGGTCATGCGCCCCCGATAGTGACCGATGGCGAGGCGGATGATGTCGGCCTCGATGTCCTCGAGCGGCCTCAGATGCCCGTCGCCGCTGTATAGCGTGACGCCGGGCGCGCCGCCGAGCACCTGCTCGCTGCGCGCCTCGCTCATCGTCGGGGCGAAGTCGGTTTGGCGAGCCGTGTACTTCGACTGGGTGGCGATGTGCGGGAAGTCTTGCGCGGTCAGCGAATTGCCTTCGCAATGAAGCGTAGCCCGGAAGAGCACGCCGGCGAGCTGGCGGACGTTGCCCGGCCAGCCGTAGCGCATCAGCACCGCGAGCGCGTCGTTGCCGATCGATAGCGGCCGGATGCCGGCATGGTCGGCGAGCCGCTGCAGCAAGTGGCTGGCAAGAGCGGGAATGTCGCCGCTGCGCTCGCGAAGCGGCGGAAGCGTGACCGTGGTCGCACCGATTCGCTCGGCGAGGCCGGCGAGGAAGTCGTCCGGCAAGGGCCGGCTGCTGGTAGCGATCATGCGCACATCCACCGAATAGCTGCCGTTGAGGCCGACTGGGCGCACCTCGCCGGTGGCCAACACGCGGTCGAGCACCTCCTGGGTGGAGCCGGTGAGAACGGCGATTTCGTCGAGGACCAAAGTTCCGCCGTCGGCCTGAACCAGCTTGCCGGTCTTGGCGGAGAAGGCGCCGGGAAAGGCGCCTTTCTCGTGACCGAACAGCTCGCTGTCGATGATGTTCTCGGGCACCGCCTTGCAATCGAGCGTGAGCAGCGGACCTTTGGCGCGCAGGCTGGCGCCGTGGATTGCCCGGGCGAGGGTTTCCTTGCCCGTGCCCGGTTCGCCGATGATCAGCACCGGGAGGCGGTTGCGTGCCGATTTGGCGGCAACCGCGAGCGCCGCGCGGAAATCCGGGGAGGCGCCGATCAGCTGCTCGAGCTCGAGCATCGGGGCAAGCTTTTCCGAGACCGGCGCGAGCTCGCCGGCGGCACGGCGTCGGTCGGCATTGGCGGCGAGCGCTTCCAGCAGGCGCTCGGGCGCGACCGGGCGCACCAGGAAGTCGGAGGCGCCGGCGCGCATCGCCTCGACGGCGACGGACACGGTGTCGACGTGCGACAGCACGATCACCGGCAAGTTCGCCCGATGCACACGCAGCGAGGCGATGAGCTGCGGGCCTTTTTCCGCATCCCAGCTGCCGAGCAGCGCGGCGAGGACCTCGCGGCCGTGCGGACCCTGGAGCAAGGCCAGCGCCATTTCCTCATCCGCGGCACCGACGACGCTCCATCCGGCGCGCCCGGCGATCGCGGAAATGAGCCTGCGTTCCTCCGGATTGGCATCCAGTAGCAACAGCGAACGTGTCGGTTCTTCACGCATGCGCGCCGTCATAGCCGCAGAGCAGTAAAGGCGAGCTTAAGGACTTGGCCGAGGGACTTGGCCGAGGGAGTTGGGCAGCGGGGCTTGGGAAGCCGTGACCGCCTTGTTATGGACCGACCGAACACAGAGACGAAAAAGGGGAAGCCGATGTCCGACCTGCTCGACGACGAGGACGAGCCATTGCTCAAGCATCCTGGGTCGGCCGAAGCCGCCAGGCACGTCCACGACTATGAGAAGTTCGCGGGCATGATGAAGTGGGGCGCGATCACTTGCCTGATTATCGGCATCATCGTTCTCCTGATCCTGAAATAAGCGGATGAAGATCGCGGTCCTGAAGGAGGGCGCTGGGGAAACGCGCTGCGCGGCCATTCCCGAGACCGTGAAGAAATTCATTGCGCTCGGCGCCGACGTGTCGGTCGAACGCGGCGCGGGAGCAAGCGCATCCGTCGCCGATGCCGAGTTCGAGGCCGCGGGGGCGATGCTCGGCAGCCGCGCCGAGGTGCTCAAGGGGGCCGGGATCATCCTGACGATTGCCGCGCCTGACCCGGCGACGCTCAAGGGGGCCGAGAAAGGGGCACTCCTCGTTGGTTCGCTCGATCCGCTGCGGCGTCGCGACACGGTCGCGGCCTATGCCGCCGCGGGCCTCGAAGCGCTGGCGATGGAATGGATGCCGCGAATTACCCGCGCGCAGTCGATGGACGTCCTCTCGTCGCAATCGAACCTCGCCGGCTACAAGGCGGTGGTCGATGCCGCGGCAGCCTACGGCCGTGCGTTCCCGATGATGATGACCGCCGCGGGAACGATCAGCCCGACCAAGGTCTTCGTCATGGGCGTCGGAGTCGCCGGCCTGCAGGCGATTGCCACCGCGCGGCGCCTTGGTGCGCAGGTCAGCGCCACCGACGTGCGCTCGGCAACCAAAGAGCAGATCCAGTCGCTCGGAGCCAAGCCGATCTTCGTCGACGATGTCGCCGGGATCGAGGGTGAGGGTGCCGGTGGCTATGCCACGGAAATGTCCGAGGAATATCAGAAGGCGCAGGCCGAGCTGGTGTCCGCACATATCGCCAGGCAGGACATCGTCATCACCACCGCGCTGATCCCGGGGCGGCCGGCGCCGCGGCTGATCAGCGATACCCAGCTCGCTTCGATGCGGTCTGGAAGCATCATCGTCGACCTCGCGGCGGAAGCCGGCGGTAATGTCGAGGGCACGGTGAGCGGCGAGACTGTCGACAAGCACGGCGTGAGGATCATCGGCGCGGCCAATCTCGCGCGTGGTCTCGCCGCGGATGCTTCCGCTTTGTTCGCGCGCAACCTCTACAATTTCCTGTCTGCATTCTGGGACAAGGAGCAGGCCCGTCCCGTCC
>JBDTZJ010000117.1:0-5722 GCA_040005255.1 Sphingomicrobium sp. | reverse complement strand
ATTGCGACGGCGCCAACTTCAACGCGATCGTCGGCAAGGTCCGCCCCGGCGACCTTGGCATCGACGCCATGCACATCAACCTCCACAAGACCTTCTCGACCCCGCATGGCGGCGGCGGCCCGGGGTCAGGACCCGTCGTTCTGTCGAGCGCGCTCTCGCCCTACGCCCCGCTGCCGTTCGTCGCCAGGACGAGCGACGGGCGCCTCCAGCTGGTCGAGGAAGAAAATGCGGGCGAGGAGCATCCGAAAGCCTTCGGCCGGATGGTGGCCTTCCATGGCCAGACGGGCATGTTCACGCGAGCGCTGGCCTACATACTGAGCCACGGCGCGGACGGCTTGAAGCAGGTCGCCGAGGATTCGGTGCTCAACGCCAATTACATCCTCCGGCGCCTTGAGGACGTTCTCGACGCGCCCTTCGCCAAGAGCGGACCATGCATGCACGAGGCGATCTTCTCCGATCGCGGCTTTGAGGGCGGGGTGAGCACGATCGATCTCGCCAAGGCGCTGATCGACGAGGGCTTCCACCCGATGACCATGTATTTTCCGCTGGTGGTGCACGGCGCGATGCTGGTCGAGCCCACCGAGACTGAATCGAAGGCGAGCCTCGATCAGTTCATCCTGGCCCTTCGCTCGATTGCGGAGCGCGCCAAGGCGGGCGACCAGAGTCTCAAGGCCGCGCCCGTCTATGCGCCGCGCCGCCGCCTCGACGAGACCCTTGCCGCGCGCAAGCCGGTGCTGACGTGGCGCGAGCCGGACTCGGCGCAAGCGGCCGAGTGACGGACGAGGCGCGCTTTTACGAGGCGTCGGCCGCGGGGCCGCGACGTTCGGCGCCAGCGGCGCTTCGTAACCGGGAGCCGATCGCCGAAGTGCTCGCCGAATGGTTGCCGGAACACGGCCTGGTTCTCGAGATCGCCAGCGGCACCGGCGAGCATGCAGTATTCTTCGCCGAGCGCTTTCCCGCGCTCGAGTGGCAGCCGAGCGACATCCATCCGGACGCGCTGACGTCCATTGCCGCCTGGCGCGACGCAAGCGCCCTGCCCAACTTGCGGCCAGCGGTGACGATCGACGCTGCTTCCCCCGGCTGGCCAATCGACCGCGCCGGCGCGCTCCTCAGCATCAACATGGTCCACATCAGCCCGTGGACCTCTGCGCTCGGCCTGCTCGACGGAGCCGCGCGGCTGCTCGAACCCGGCGCGCCGCTGATCCTCTACGGACCGTGGCTCAAGGACGACATTCCAGCCGCCCCGAGCAACCTCGCGTTCGACGCGGACCTCAAGCGCCGCGATCCGGCCTGGGGCCTGCGCCGCGTCGAGGATTTCGCCGCCGCGGCCGAGCCCCGCGGCTTTACGCTCGAGTCGGTGCGGCCGATGCCGGCCAACAACCTGATGCTGCTTTTGAGGAAGAATTGAGGCTGGTCAGGCGACGGCGCAGCGGTTGGCGAACCTTTGCTGCTGGCGAAGGAAGCCCATCAGCTCGTCGACCGCGAGGACGCGGTTGAAACCGATGCCGTAGCGGTCGGCTTCCTGCCATTTGACGAGCCCGACAATTGGTCCGAGCCCGGCGAGACTGACGATGACGTCGGCATCGACCCGCAGGCGCGAATCTCCGGCGACGCACATGCCGCCCTGCGAGATGTTGACGGTCCGCGTCCGGTAGATGTCGGCGTCCTCGCGCACCCAGGCGGTGCAGTCGAGCTCGATCCGGGGCATGCGCGGCTGCGGCCCGTCTCCGGGGGCCGTGAGCAAGGCGACCACGTCGATCGGCTCGTCGAAGGCGATGCCGACCAGCCCCTCCTCGATCCACCGGGCGACCCCGCTGACCATTTCGCCATGTTTGAGTTCGACCGAAACCGCAGTGCCCGCCGCGATCGGCGAATAGGGCCGGATCAGCATGCCGCCCGCCGAGAGGTTGCGCACTAGGCACAACTCGCGCCGCCCGTCGATCAGCAGGGCGCCGACCCGCAGCAGGCTGAGGTAACGCTCGCCATTGCGGCGATCGGGACGAGCCGGCGCAGTCGCCGACAGGGAATAGACAGTTCGTTCAACCTGATGTTTCAACACGGGTTCCGATCACCGACACGCAACGTTCATTGCCCATCCGCGCGGCCTGCGCCGCTCGGTCCCACTACCACCTTCGGTAACAGCGAAGACTTACCGGATGGTTTCGCTGCCGCCGATCTGGAGTTTGCCGTTCCACTGCGGCGGGCGTAATGAATGGACGCAAGGGGAGACGGTCGATGGTCCCGCGTGGAATCATACTTGCTGCGGCGTTGATGTGCGGTCCCGCGCTTTATGCGCAGAACGTCACGCGGCTCGATGCGGTCGGGGGCGTTCCGGACATTGACAGGACGACGCAATCCCAGGACGTCCGGTTTCGCGATGCCCGCGGCGACCGGATGACAGTTCCCGTCCGCCTTGGGGGAGTGGGGCCCTACCAGTTCCTGGTCGACACCGGTGCCGATCGAAGCGCGGTCTCCAGCGCTATCGTGGCGCGGCTGGCCCTCGCTCCGGCCGGCTCGGTTTCGCTGCACAGCAGCACCGGCGTCACTACCGTCTCGACCGCCCGAGTGCCCAGCCTCGAGTTCACGCGACCGGCGCACAAGCTGATCGAGGCGGCGGTTCTGGAAAGCGCCAACATGGGCGCGGACGGAATCGTGGGCGCCGACGTGCTTCGGTCGCAGCGAGTCCAGTTCGATTTCGAAAACAAGACCATGACCATCGTTCCGGCCGCGGTGCCGGACTTTCGCACCGAGCCCGGTACGATCGTCGTTGAGGCCCGGCGCAAGAACGGCCGCCTGATCCTGACCGACGCAGTCGCCAACGGCCAGACCGTCACGGTCGTGCTCGATACGGGCTCGGAGGTTTGCGTCGGCAATGAAGCGCTGCGCCAGCGGCTGCTCGGGCGCAATCTCGTCGATGGCCGGGAGACCGTGCAGCTCCAATCGGTCACCGGCGACATGATCGCCGGCGATTATATGTTCGTACGCAAGCTCCAGCTCGGCGGCATCACGCTGGAATATCTCGCGGTGGTGTTCGTCGACGCGCACACTTTCAAGCAGCTCAAGCTCGACAAGACTCCCGCGCTGCTGCTCGGAATGAATGCATTCCGGGCGTTCAAGAAGGTCTCGATTGACTTTGCCAACCGCCAGTTCCGAGTGGTGCTGCCGGAACATAGTCAGGTGGACGTGCGACTGGCCCTCCGCGGCCGCAGCTGAGAGCTAGGCGCCGCCCTTAGTGGGTGGTTGCCAGCTCCTTTGGTCGAATTCCCTCGGTGCCCATGCCACGCTCGCGGCGGCTCTTGCTTGCCGCCCTTGCGGAAATGCTGCCGTGCGCCGCATCGGCTCGACCTGCAATTCAATGATCTCCCTGATCCAAGGGAATTTACAGGCTATCCTGCGCGTCGTTGGATCGGGGCTGCGCCCATTTGCAGTCCGGACGCAGGGATTTGCGCCAATTCTGCCAGGAATTCCCTACGTCGCGGAATAGGGAAAGCTCGTCGGTGCACGATCCACAAACAGGGAACTGACGCGGGCCAGCAGGAGCTTTCCTCCGATGGCAGCGGCCGCGCCCCTGCGAACAGCGCTGCGATTGCCGAATTTAGGGGCTTCCGCGGCGTGGGGGGCGAGTCGTATAATCGCTCCGTCTTCGAGCAGAAGAGGCCGTTCTGAGCGGCCCGCAGCGTCGGGACAACAACAGAACCTGTCACGCGGCGCGCGACGGGGCTGGGTTGTTGCCTAGGCTGCAGTTCTGCCCTGTTCCTTTGCGCCTGTGGCTTAGAAGGAAAAGACGAATGATTGACAAACTTGCCGCCACGCCGAATGCCAATTCGAAATCACCGCCCGCGGCAGAGCGCCGCCTCGGACCCGTAGAATATCGGCCGATCCATTCGGTCACGGCATATGCTGGAAACGCACGGCGTCATCCTGAAAAGCAGCTCGCGCAATTGATGGGGTCGATTCGGGAATTTGGATTTACGATCCCGATCTTGGTCGATCGCAATGGACAGATCGTTTGCGGCCATGCCCGCGTCGAAGCCGCAGGCCGCCTCGGCTTTCGCGAGGTGCCGACCATCGCCGCGACCGATTGGAGCCAGGCCCAGGTTCAGGCCTACAGACTCCTCGACAATCGGTTGGGTGAACTCGGCGAGTGGGACGAAGACAGTCTAAAAGTCGAGCTCTCGGCGATCATCGAGATCGACGAGTTGCCGATCGACGTACTCGCTTGGGACGCGGCGGAGATCGATCTCATCCTCGGCGGGGACGACCAAGGCGACCGCGCCGGGGTAGCCAAAGCTCGGCGTGAACCGGTCCAACCCGTTACTCGCTTCGGCGACCTGTGGCTCCTTGGCAAATATGAGCTCCCGTGCGCACCTCTTCGCTACCCCGCGCAACCCGAGCATAAGGCAAAGGAGCCATACTCGATTGCCTTCCCGGCCTCGGTCGACGCCGTGCTCCGCCACTGGATTTTGTCTACAGGCAAAGAGCCGGTGCTCGCCGACACTCACGAAACGTTCAGCGAGGTCGAAGCGCGCCGCACGGGCGAATCTGCCGACCGAGACGGGTCTTCGCCCATAAATTGCCGCAACTGAAAGGTGGCGGCCCCGTGGGCGTGCCCGCCCGCTAATATTCAAGGACACGAACTCCATGCCCAAACTGCACAACACTTCCCCGCCGGCTCGTTCGGATGCTGACGCGCCGGCCAAGAACGATACTGCGAGCCGATCGGCACTATTCCGCCATCGGCAGCAAGCGATGCCCGCCCCGCCCTCACCGTCGGGCGATAGCCGAACCGCTGATTATGCTGTCGGCCACGGCCGCCCACCTGTCCAGACCAGGTTCAGACCGGGTGCGTCCGGCAATCCAAAGGGGCGGCCCAAAGGGGCCACTGGGCTCAACACCCTTGTTCGGGACATGATGACCGAGAAGATGCCGGTTCGAACCGCCGCGGGCGTCACCAAAAAAATGCCCAGGGTCGAAGTACTGCTGCGCAAAGTCTTCGAACTTGCGCTTAAGGGTGACCCGCGCGCGCAATCACAGCTTTTGACCCTCTACGCCGCGGCCGTCCCTGAGGCGCCCCTCGATACTTTAGGCGGCGGGGAAACCGACGATAGGCTCGCGGAGCTTCAGGAACTATCGCGCGCGTTTCTGAACAAGGCTCTGACCGAGAACTGAACGCAAGCGCCCAAACTGCAGGCCGTCGATGTGAGTTGGCGGTGTCGCAACGAGCCGGGCAAAAGGAACGTACCCGGAGGCACATCCTCGCCGCGGCGCTTGCGTTGATGCGTAAGGCTGGCGAGGACGTGGTCACCATCAGGGCCGTCGCAGCTGTGGCCGGCGTTACAGAGCGCACGGTCTATCGCCATTTCAAGAGCCGAGATGTCCTCATCCGGTCCGTCTGGGGGCGGATGGAGGAATTGATCGGGCCCCCAGCTTTGCCGCAGACTGCTGACGCACTGGTGAAAAGGCCGCGCACGCTCTTTCCGCGCCTCGACGACGAGCCTGAACTCGTGCGCGCGTATCTCCACAGTCGAGCACGAAGGGTGGACCGCAGGCGCTCCAACCAGGAGCGTCAGCAAATGATGGTCAGGTGCGTCCGCGAGGAACTTGAGTACCTGGATGAGCGCAGCCTTCGCCGACGCGCAGCGATCGCCAGCCTCATCGCCAGCGCCTACGCGTGGCAATACCTGCAAGAGTTCTGGGGCTTCAGCGGCGAGGAGGCCGGCGA
>JBDTZJ010000116.1:0-5786 GCA_040005255.1 Sphingomicrobium sp. | reverse complement strand
TCAAGTTCGCCGAGAGCGGCCAGCTCTACCGCGGCGCCAAGCCGGTGATGTGGTCGCCGGTCGAGAAGACCGCGCTCGCCGAGGCCGAGATCGAGTACGAAGACATCGTCTCGACCCAGATCGATGTCGCGTTCGAAATCGTCGAGAGCCCGATCGCGGAGCTGGTCGGCGCTTATGCGGTGGTGTGGACGACGACGCCATGGACGATCCCGGTCAACCAGGCGATCGGTTATGGACCTAAGGTTGTTTATTCGCTTCTCAATACCGACGACGATCGCCGCTATTTGGTAGCATTCGATCTAGTCGATGCTTTCCTCAAGAGAGCGGGCCTAAAACTCCGTGACACGCCCGGTATGCCCGAGGATGCAGAAGGGTTGTTGAGGGCGGAGCTGGGCAAATCCCACTTGGGCCCAGAGCTCGCCGACACCGTCTCCCGCCACCCCATGCACAAACTCGGCGGGTTCTTCGCCAGGCCGCGGCCGTTCCTCGCCGCCGACTTTGTGACTACCGACCAGGGCACAGGTCTCGTGCATGAGGCGCCGGACCATGGCGAGGAGGATTTCTACCTCTGTCAGGAGCACGGCATCGACCCCGTGTTCGCGGTCACCGACGACGGCCGCTATCGCGACGACTGGCTGTGGCTCGGCGGCCAGGGCAGCGTCATCAACAACAAGTTCAACGCCCCTGATGGGCCGATCTGCTCCGACCTCCGCGAAGCCGGCGCGCTGCTCGCCGCAAGCGCCGACTTCCACCATAGCTACCCGCACAGCTGGCGGTCGAAGGCCAAGGTCATTTACCGCTGCACGCCGCAATGGTTCGTGGCGATGGACGAGCCGCTGGCGCATCTGTCGCCGCTGACCCGCGCCGAGCAGCGCTGGGAGAGCGAGGGCGGCGGTGCCAACGAGGCGCTGGACGATCAACGGCCGACGCTGCGCCAACTGGCGATGAACTCCATCGCCGCGACGCGCTTCGTTCCCGAGAAGGGCCGGAACCGCCTCGGTTCGATGGTCGAGCAGCGTCCCGACTGGGTGCTGAGCCGCCAGCGCGCCTGGGGCGTGCCGATCGCCGTGTTCGTCGATCGAAAGACGAGCGCGCTGCTCGTCGACCGTGAGGTCAACCACCGCATCGTCGAGGCAGTCCGGCGCGAGGGCGTCGACGCCTGGGACGCCCCCAATGCCGCCGCCTTCCTCGGTGACCGCAACCCCGACGATTACGAGATGGTCACCGACATCCTCGACGTCTGGTTCGACAGCGGCTGCACCCATGTGTTCACGCTGGAGAGCGGCCATTGGCCGGAGGAACGCTGGCCCGCCGACCTCTATCTCGAAGGCTCCGACCAGCACCGCGGCTGGTTCCAGTCGTCATTGCTCGAAGGCTGCGGCACGCGCGGCCGCGCGCCCTACAACGCCGTCCTGACCCACGGCTTCACGATGGATGCCAAGGGCCTGAAAATGTCCAAGAGCCAGGGCAACACGGTCAACCCGCTCGACCTGATGAAGGAATATGGGGCGGACATATTGCGGCTGTGGGCATTGAGCGTCGACTTCACCGAGGACCACCGCATCGGCAAAGAGATATTGGCCGGGGTCGCCGACCAGTATCGCAAGCTGCGCAACACCTTCCGCTATTTGCTCGGCGCGCTCGACGGGTTCGCTGACGAAGAGCGGCTCGACGATGTCGCGGCTTATCCCGAGCTCGAAAGTTACATGCTCCACCTGACCGCGGCCCTCGACCAGAAGCTGCGCAATGCGGTCGATGACTTCGATTTCAACACCTACGTCCGGGCGCTGACCGACTTCTGCAACGACGATTTGTCGGCCTTCTACTTCGATATCCGCAAGGACAGCCTCTATTGCGACGCGCCCTCGTCGCTGAAGCGGCGCGCCTACCGGACGGTGCTCGACACCTTGTTCCATGCGCTGGTGCGTTGGCTCAGCCCCGTGCTTGTGTTCACGAGCGAGGAAGCGTGGGGCACGCGCTATCCCGATGCGGGGTCGGTGCATCTGCTCGAATGGCCGGTGGTGCCCCCTATCGATGCCGAGGAGACGCGGTGGAAGGCTTTGCGCGCGCTTCGCACCCAGGTCACCGAGGCGATCGAGCCGCTGCGGCGCGACAAGATCGTCGGATCGAGCCTGGAGGCCGAGGTCTGGGTGCCGAGCGACGAGAATCCCGAGCTGCTCGAGGAGCTGTTCATCACTTCGACAGTCCGCAAAGGGGATTGGAAGGTCGTGAAGACCGAAAACCGGAAATGCGCCCGCTGCTGGCGCCATCGGCCGGACGTGGATGCCGACAGCGAACTCGACGCCCGCTGCGACGAGGTGGTGAATGGCTGATTCTTTTCGTCACCCTGAACTCGTTTCAGGGTCCATTTCTCCACCTGACCAGCGGCCTCTGGAATGGATGCTGAAACAACGAGCATCGTGGGCATTGCGGGGCAATGTCGAGACGCGCAGTCAGCATGACGAAGCGGATACAAGGAAAGGCTGTCCTACAGCCGGCAATTTATGCTTGGTGGTGGAATGACCTTTATCGTGCCTGTTTCGACCTCCGTTCGTCGCACGTTCGCGGGCCCGCGCGCGGTGAGGTGTCAACTTCGTCAACTTCGTCAACTTCGCACGGTGAATCGATGAAGACCCGCTCTCTCGGCTACCTCGTCGCCTTGGCCGTGTTCGGCCTCGACCAGCTGGCGAAGTGGATCGTGACCGGCCCGCTCGGCATCAATCATGTCGGCGACCAATTCTACCTGCTGCCATTCTTCCAGCTCACCTACACGCAGAACAACGGAATCTCGCTGGGGCTGTTGAACGCGACGACGGACGTCGGGCGTTGGATGCTGGTGGCGCTGACCTCGGCGATCGCCGTCGGCGTTGCCTATTGGATGGGGCGCGAGAAGAACCGCCTTGACCAGGTCGCGCTGGGCATGGTGCTGGGCGGCGCGCTCGGCAATATCCTCGACCGGACGCTCCACGGCTATGTCGTCGATTTCGCCGACTTGCATTTTGGTGCATGGCGGCCTTTCCTGATATTTAACGTGGGCGACGCGGCGATTAGCATTGGCGTCGTGATCCTGTTGCTGAGCGCGTTCGTGAGCCGTAAGGATCAGGCGAAGGGCAGTGGCCCCGAGGAGAGAACCGAACATGCGTAAAGCCTATTCCGCTCTGTTGCTGGCGGCGGCCGTGGCGACGAGCGGCTGCGGCGTCATTGGTGGCAAGCCGAAGACGCCGGACGAGTTTGCCGTTGCGCGCAATGCACCGCTGATCATCCCGCCTGACTTCAGCCTGGCGCCGCCGGTCGCGGGTACCGCGGGCCTGACGCCGGCCGAAGCCCAGCAACAGGCGATCGACGCTTTGTTCGGTGGCCCGGCGCCGCGCAGCGCCGGCGAGACCAGCTTGCTCGACGCGGCCGGCCGCGGCGATGCGCAGCTCGGCATCCGCAGCCAGGTGTGGGACCCGGATACGCGGCTGGTCGACAAGGGCCCGACGACGGTCCAGATCCTGACCGCCGCCAATAGCCAGACCAACGTCGCCTCGGCCCAGGCCGGCCAGTAAGGAGCAAGAGCCCAAGAATGGCCGAAACCACCACCGTTCCCGCCCGCCTCGTCGAGATCGAATCGATGCTCGACCGCTCGCGCCGCCGCTTCGAGGAAGGCACCAAGCTGGTCGAGGAAGCGCACAAGCTGCTCGCCGACGTCCAGCAGGCGATCCTCGGCTCGCCCCGCAGCGTGTCGCCCGAGGACAGCGAAGAAGCGGCGTCAAAGTTGCTCGCAAGCCTCAAGGCGAGCGGCAGCGAAATGCCCGAGAGCCTGTGCGGCGGCCGCCTGTCGGTCGACCAGGTGCAGCGGCTGATCCGCATCGACGGCCACCCGATCGGCATTACCGAGATGGAATATCGGGTGCTCGAGCTGCTCGCCTTCGCGCGCAACAATGTCGTCACGCGTGCGATGCTGCTTAAGCATCTCTATCGCCGCGCCGACGACCAGCCGCAGCCCAAGATCATCGACGTGTTCATCTCCAAGCTCAGGAAGAAGCTCCGCAATGCCAGCGGCGGTGCGGAGTTCATCGAGACCATCCCGCAGCGCGGCTGGATCCTGCGCGACGTCGACGAGAAGAGCGGGGCTTAAGTCCCTCGACAGGATTAATCTTTTCTTAGGTTCGCTGGTCTTACGCCGGGCGGATGCTTCACTTGCTTCCGCACCACGAGCCCGAGGCGCAGCCGGATTATGCCGAAGCTGTGTCACGGCTGGCGAGTGTGCGCCATGCCCTGCGGCTGGTCGACGGCGGATTCGCCGACGGACCGGCTGACGATCTCGATGCAGACGAGCAGCTCGCCGCGGCCTGGCCCGAGGCTGGCGAGGCCCGCCACCGTTGCTTCGACCGGCGCTCGGCGCGGCTGGTCGGGATGGCCGCTACCGGGATCGAAGCTTTGCTCAGCCAGCGCCAGAAAGGGCGCGAGCCGCACCGCGCCGCATGCGAGACCCTGGTGAGCCAAATCCGCCGCGAACTGCGTGAGGTCGCCGGAATCGTCCTCGCTTAGGCGGGGCCAAGCACCTTCGGCGTCGCCGGGTCGGCGCCCCATTCGCTCCAGCTTCCGACGTACAGCCGCGTATCGTCGTTGCCGATCAGGTGCGCGGCGAAGATCAGGCTGTTGGCGGTGACGCCCGAGCCGCAGCTGGCGACGAATGGCCGTGTCGGGTCGACGCCGGCTTCGGCGAACAAGCGGCGCAGGTCCTCGACCGGTTTCAACGTCCCGTCCTCGCGGTAGAGCAAGCCGAACGGCAAGTTCCTGGCTCCCGGCGCATGGCCGGCCGCGACGCCGGGGCGCGGGTCGGGTTCCGTCCCTTCGAAGCGGGGCTTGCCGCGGGCGTCGACCCAGGGGAGCGCCGCGCCGGCGAGAAGCTGCTGCTTGGTGACGGTCTCGTCGCGTTCGCTCGCGTCGAATTTCGCCTGGCGTGGCGCGGGCTCGCCGCTCTCGGTCAAGCGGCCTTCGTCCACCCACTTCTGGAAGCCGCCGTCGAGGATCGCGACCCGTTCGGCGCCGAAGTGGCGGAGCATGAACCAGCCGCGAGCGGCGGTGCGGATCGGCGAATTGTCGTAAACGACGATGCGGTCGCTTCGCCGGACGCCGAGCTGCTCCATCGCGGTCCCGAATTCGGCGCCGCTTGGCAGCATGTGCGGCGCGGGGTTCGAGCGGTCGCTGAGCTCGTCGATGTCGAGGAAGCGCGCGCCGGGAATGTGCGCCTGGAGATATTCCTCGCGCCCGCTGCGGCCCGATGCCGGCATGAACCAGCTCGAATCCACGGTGGCTAAGTCGGGCTCGCCAAGATGCTGCGCCAGCCAGTCGGTCGAGACGAGCGAGTCCATTGGCGCGAGGATAGGCGCGTCGTGCTACTGCTGCTAGGTGGCGCGCCATGGAAACGCGCCACCTCGGCCAGACCAGCGCCCTGCCCGCTTCGCCGGACGAAGCGGTGCTCGACTATGTGCCGAACCCAAGGGCCGGCACGCTCTATCTGGTGCGCTTCACGGCCCCGGAGTTCACCTCTTTGTGTCCGGTGACGGGGCAGCCGGATTTCGCCCATTTGGTCATCGACTATGCGCCGGCCGAGACGATCGTCGAGAGCAAAAGCCTCAAGCTGTTCCTCGGCTCGTTCCGCAACCATTGCGGCTTTCACGAGGACGTGACCGTCGGGATCGGCCAGCGGCTGGCGGCAGAGATGAAACCCATATGGCTGCGGATCGGCGGCTATTGGTATCCGCGCGGCGGCATGCCGATCGACGTCTTCTGGCAGA
>JBDTZJ010000115.1:0-5790 GCA_040005255.1 Sphingomicrobium sp. | reverse complement strand
CGGGCGGGCTCGACACCTCGATCATCCTCAAATGGCTGCAGACCGAATATGATGCGGAGGTCGTGACCTTCACCGCGGACCTCGGCCAGGGCGAGGAGGTTGAGCCGGCGCGCCGCAAAGCCGAGATGCTCGGTGTCCGGCCGGAGAACATCTTCATCGACGATCTGCGCGAAGAATTCGTCCGCGATTTCGTCTTCCCAATGTTCCGCGCCAACACGCAGTACGAGGGCGACTATCTGCTTGGCACGTCGATCGCGCGGCCCCTGATCGCCAAGCGCCAGATCGAGATCGCTAGGGAAGTCGGCGCGGACGCAGTTTGTCATGGCGCAACCGGCAAGGGCAACGACCAGGTCCGCTTCGAGCTCGGCTATTATGCGCTGGAGCCCGACATTAAGGTCATCGCCCCGTGGCGCGAGTGGCAATACCAGAGCCGCGAGGCCCTGCTCGACTTCGCCGAGAAGCACCAGATTCCGATCGTCAGCGACAAGCGCGGCGAAGCGCCTTTTTCGGTTGACGCCAACCTGCTGCACTCATCATCGGAAGGGAAAGTGCTCGAGGACCCGGCGGCCGAGCCGCCCGAATATGTCCACCAGCGCACCATCTCGCCCGAGGACGCGCCGGACCAGCCGACGATCATCACCATCGACTTTGAGCGCGGCGATCCGGTGGCGATCGACGGCGAGAAGCTGTCGCCCGCTGCGCTGCTCACAAAGCTCAACCAGCTCGGCCACGACAATGGCATCGGCCGCCTCGACCTCGTCGAGAACCGCTTCGTCGGGATGAAGTCGCGCGGCGTCTATGAGACACCCGGCGGCACCATCCTGCTCGCGGCGCACCGCGGGATCGAGAGCATCACGCTTGATGGCGGAGCGATGCACCTCAAGGACGAGCTGATGCCGAAGTACGCGAGCCTCATCTACAACGGCTTCTGGTTCGCGCCCGAGCGCGAGATGCTCCAGGCGGCAATAGACGAGAGCCAGGAACATGTCTCCGGCCGCGTCACGATGAAGCTCTACAAGGGCAATGCGACCGTCATCGGCCGCGAGAGCGAAGAGTCGTTATACGACCAGGACCTGGTGACCTTCGAGGAAGGCAGCGGGAGCTACGACCATCGCGACGCGGCGGGCTTCATTCGGCTGAATGCCCTGAGGCTGCGCACGATTGCGCAGCGCGCTCGTAGACTAAAGCCCTAAGGCCTCCCTCGCCGCCGCGATCTGCTCGCGGACTTGGCTCGGCGCGGTACCGCCGTAGCTGGTGCGGCTGCGCACGGAGGCATCGACGCTGAGCACGTCGAATACCCGGTCATCGATCCGCTCGTCGATGGATTTCAGGGCATCGAGTGGAAGGTCGGCGAGGTCGCAACCATGCTCTTCTGCCGCTTTCACCGCTCGGCCGGTGACGTGGTGCGCTTCGCGGAACGGGACGTCGGCCTCGCGCACCAGCCAGTCGGCGAGGTCGGTCGCGGTCGAATAGCCTTGCGCCGCCGCCGCCCGCATCCGCTCAGGCATGAACTCAACCGTCTCGATCATTCCGCCGAGCGCCTCGAGCGACAGGATCAGCAGGTCGCGCGCCTCGAACACCGGTTCCTTGTCGTCCTGCATGTCCTTCGAATAGGCCAGCGGCAGGCCCTTCATCGTCACCATCAGCGCCGTCAGCGCGCCGACGATCCGCCCGCTGTGCGCCCGAACCAGCTCGGCCGCATCGGGGTTGCGCTTCTGCGGCATGATCGACGAGCCGGTCGAGAATCGGTCGGACAGCCTGACGAAGCCGAACGGGGCGCTGGCCCAGATGATCAACTCCTCAGCCAGCCGCGACAGGTGGAGGCTGCACTGCGCGGCGGCGGCGAGATAATCGAGCGCGAAGTCGCGGTCCGAGACGCTGTCGAGGCTGTTGCCGGTCGCACGGTCGAAGCCCAATGCATCCGCAGTGCGTTCGCGGTCGATCGGGAAGCCGGTCCCGGCCAGCGCGGCACTCCCAAGCGGACATTCGTTTAACCGCGCCCGTGCGTCCGTGAAGCGCGAAATGTCGCGGCGCAGCATCTCGTAATAGGCCATCAAATGATGGCCGAGCGTCACCGGCTGCGCGACCTGGAGATGGGTGAATCCGGGCATCACCGTCTCGGCATGTTCGTCGGCACGCTCGACGAGAGCGCGCTGCAGGGCGCGGATCGAGTCGACCGTTTCGTCGCAGGCATTGCGCACCCACAGCCGGAAGTCGGTCGCGACCTGGTCGTTGCGCGAGCGCGCCGTGTGCAGCCGCCCCGCCGCGGCGCCGATCAGCTCGCCCAGGCGATGCTCGACGGTCATGTGGATATCCTCGAGGTCGATGCGCTCGGGCACGCCGTCGCGCTCATATTCGGCGGCGATCTGGTCCAGCCCTTCGAGGATCGCGGCGGCGTCGGCTTCGCTGATGATTCCCTGGTCCCGAAGCATCGCCGCATGGGCTTTCGACGCGGCGATATCCTCGCGCCACAGGCGCTTGTCGAAGCCGATCGAGGCGTTGATGCGCGTCATCAGCTCGTCCGGTCCGCTGCCGAACCGGCCGCCCCAGGTGCGCTGCGTCGGCGTATCGTCTGCCATCGCGGCCGCGTTGCCATGTGTAGGGAGGGGGGTCAAACGCTGGCGCACCCGACAGGATTCGAACCTGTGGCCTCTGCCTTCGGAGGGCAGCGCTCTATCCAGCTGAGCTACGGGTGCGTGAGGGGCGATTTAGCGACGGCTGCCTTCAGCGGCAAGGCTAGTCGAGCCCCTGGACCTCGCGGTACCGATAACAGTCGACCAGGTGGTCGTTGACCATCCCGACCGCCTGCATGTGGGCGTAAATGATGGTCGAGCCGACAAAGCTGAAGCCGCGAGATTTGAGGTCCTTGCTGAAGACGTCGGACTGCGGTGACGTCGGCGGAATGTCGCTCGTTGTCTTGGCGCGATTGACCTTGGGGTGGCCGTCAACGAAGCGCCAGGCATAGGCGTCGAAGCTCCCGAACTCCTCCTGGACATCGAGGAATAGTCCCGCGTTGCGCACCGCTGACGCGACCTTCTGGCGATTGCGGATGATCGACGCGTCAAGCACCAGCTTTTCAATCCGCTCGTCGGTGAAGCGCGCGACTTTCCGTGGATCGAAATCGTCGAACGCCCGCCGATAGCTTTCACGCCTTTTCAGGATTGTCGACCAGCTCAGACCGGCCTGGGCGCCTTCGAGCACCAGGAATTCGAAATGCTTGCGATCGTCGTGGACGGGCATGCCCCATTCGCGATCGTGATAATCGATCATCAGCGGATCGGCACCGCTGACCCATTCGCATCTTTGCTTCGACGCATTCATGGCCGCTCCTTGAGGAAGGCGTTCAATTCGGCGTGAAGCCGGCTCCGTGCCGATCCGACAATCATTCCGACATGGCCCGAGGGAATGGCGACAACCTGGCCTGAGGCGGCGGTTTGCGGGGGCGCAATCAGGTCGCGTTCGGCGGTCAGGTGCAGCGTCGGCACCGCAAGCGCATCCGACGCTGCCCGCCCCCCGAGTCTCCAGCCTCCGGTGCCGGGCAGGTCGTTGCCGAACAATTCTTCTACCAACTCCTTCGCCGCCGGATAAGGCAGGGGTTCGCCCTCGTTGGCCCATTCCTCGAGCTCAATGAAGCGGAGCGCCTCGGCGCTGCCCGGCGCGAGGCGCCCGAACTCCGCGAACTTACGCACGGTCCGCTCCGGGTCGAGCGACCAGAATGCCGCCTGAAGCACTTCCATCGGGAGCGCGCCGAGGCTCTGCGCGGCGGATTCAGAATGCCGCCACATGTCCTTTAGCGCGTGGTGCGAGGCTTCGGGATAGCGCGCGAAGTTCCACGGCGCGGCCAGCGTCACAAGCCTCTCGACCTCGACCAGGTTCGCGGCCGCGATCGCCATGGTTCCGCCGAGGCAATAGCCGATCATCGCCACCGGCTGGTCGATGCTGCGCAACAAGGGGAGCAGCAATTGCTCGATATGACCGGCGACGGAGAGATCGGATCGTTGGTCAGCCTTGCCCCAGTCGAGCAACAGCGCGCGCCGACCCATCGCCGCGATCCCGCCGATGAGCGACACTTGCGCGTCGAGGTCGAGGATCCGCGGCGGGTTGATCAACGATGGCACCAACAACGCCGGCGGCCCTTCACCGCCATGGTCGCGCAGCGACGCTCCCCGGAGGCGGGCAATTACCGGCTTCGGCGGCGGCCGCTCGCGCCGCGGCGCCGTCTCGTAGGCGCGCAATCCGGCGAGCGCATCCACGGCGAACTGCGGGTCGCGCGCGGACACCTCGCGTACCAATTCGAGAAACAAGGGCAGCGGCCTTGGTGCGCGTTCATGTTGCAGTGCAGGATACTCCGGTAGTAAGTCGCCGCTCGCGTTAGGAGAGCATTCCATGGCCAAGTCGTCGGGCAAGGTGACGATCAAAAAGTACGCGAACCGGCGGCTTTATGACACCGAAAGCTCAGCCTACATCACGCTCGACCGACTCGCACAAATGGTGCGCGAGGGCCGCGAGTTCGAAGTCGTCGACGCCAAAACCGGCGACGACATCACCCGCCAGGTTCTGACGCAGATCATTGTCGACGAGGAAGCGCGCGGAACGACGATGCTTCCGATCAATTTTTTGAAGCAGCTGATCGGCCTCTACGGCAATTCGATGCAGAATTTCGTGCCGCAATATCTCGAAGCGGCGATGGACGCCTTCCAGCGCAACCAGAGCGCGGTCAAGGATGCGTTTGGCGCCAATGTCTTCGCCGACCTCGCCAAGCGTAACATGGCGATGTTCGAAGATGCCGCCCAAGCCTTCACCGGCAACGCCAAAGCCGAGGCGAAGTCGAGCAGCAGCGACGTCGACCAGCTAAAGGCCGAGCTCGCTGCGCTCCAGGCCAAGGTCGACAAGCTGAGCGGCTGACGTTCATGACAGTTCGGAATGTTACGGCGCTAGCGCTGTTCGTTGCTTCATCGGCCGGCGCTCAGGGCTTGGATACGGCCACGCCGATCCCGGGAAGCTGGACCTATGCGCCGGCGTCCGAGGGCAGCGAGGCGGTTTTCACCAATTCGGCTGGCAGCCCGCAACTTTGGGTCCACTGCACGCGAACGACGCGCCGCGTCACTCTCGCCCGGCCCGCGACGGCGGCAGCGCCGTTCCTCAACGTCTGGACAAGCTCGCTGACGCGGAGCGTGGGATCGGCCTTCAACCCGGCGACCGGGCGACTGACGATCGATCTCGCAAATTACGATCCGCTGCTGGATGCGATCGTGTCGAGCCACGGCCGTGTCGGCTTTACGGTCGGCACGCAGCCGCCGCTCGTCGTGCCGCCATGGGCGGAATTTGCGCGGGTGATTGAGGATTGCCGGGTCTGAAATCTGGAGCCGGCCAATGAGGGATCCCGGCGCGATTCAACTTGGCGATTGCCATTTGAAGGGGTGCAAGATGCTCGCAAGTGTATTGCCGAAAGTTCAAGTGCCAACCTTGGCTCAAGCAAAATCAACGCCTTAGCGAGAAAATTGAGACCAGATTAACCTTGTCTTCAAGGAATTTGGCAACTGGATCGCCGGTATTTCGTGGTCACTGCCTTGGACAGGCAGGCGGCGAAAGCGCCGCAAAGTTGGAGCCAGGAGATTAGACCATGAGCAAGTTTCTCAAGCTGATCAAAAATACCAAGGGTGCGACCGCGATCGAGTACGGCCTGATCGCCGCTCTCATTGCCGTTGCCGCGATTGCTGCCATGCAGCAGGTCGGCAACAAGCTGAACACGACGTTCAACAACGTGTCGAACAAGCTGGCTTAAGCCAG
>JBDTZJ010000114.1:0-5841 GCA_040005255.1 Sphingomicrobium sp. | reverse complement strand
CTAGGCTTCGTCGCTCTTCATGAGCTTCGCCAGCACCGCGAACGGGCTCGCCTGCTCCTCCGTCAGCACGCCCGCTTCCTTGAGCGCCGCATCGGCCGCCGCGCTGCGCGGATAGGGATCGAGGTTGAGCGCAAGGGTGTCGGCGATGGCGGTGCCGAGGTCGATCGCCGCACCGTCGTGGAAGACCGTATCGCAATCCGCTTCGCCGAGCTCGATCTCCTCATCAGCCGCGTCGCGCGGCTCGGGCACGAAGATCAGCGAGAAGGCCTCGTCGACGTGCGCCGCGACGGGATCACCGGTGACGGCGCAGCTCTGGTCGAGCGAGGCGAGCAGCCGGCCCCTCGCGCGAACGACGTCGCCAGCGCGTTCCAGGCAGACATGAGCCTCAAGGCGGTCGAGCGAGGCAAGGTCGAGCCGCTTGGCAATCGCGCCGCGCTCCGACTCGTCGGCGACGAGGTCGAGGCGCTCACCGTCGCGCAACTGGTCGAGGTGGAGCTGGTGGGCGAAGCGGTCGCTCATCGGATTTCCCCTCGCTCAAGCTCGACGAGCGGCGTCGCATCCAACCGCTGCGCGAGGTCATGGAGCGCCGCGGCGCTATGCTTCACTGCAGCCTCATCCGCCTCGCCCTTGTACAGGCTGTCGCGGGTGACTTCTATCCACTTGCCGTTCGCGTCGCGCCACAGCCCGGTCCGCCTGGCCAGCATACCGACCAGCTTGCGCACCGTCTTGCCGAGTGTGGGATCGCCAAGGCCGAGCTCGCGATGCTCGCTTTCCATGACCTCGATGAACCGCTCGGTCAGCGCCACCGACGCTCGATCGCCGGCCTCGCCCTCGCGCTCGAGCCGGACCAGCACCAAAGCGGCGATCGTCGCCAGCACTGCAAAACGGCCGTCGAGCGTGTCCGGGACCGCCCCTTCGACATACCAGCACGGCTTGCGTGCCTCATCGGTCACGGCGTCGAACAGCGCCGCGCCCCGCGCCAGTTGGGCGGTTAATCCCTGGAACAGGAAGTTAAGCATAGTCCTTTGGCTTCAAATCGGGCAGGCGAGGAGTTGCGTCCCTTCTCGCCACTCGCATATTGAGGCGCTAAAGCCCGCTGGCAAGGCGGCAATCACCGGCGCGGCAGCGCCACATTGAAAGTTCGGACCAGATGAAGCTTGCGGTTTTGGGCACGATTGCGGCGGCGCTGATTGTTGGCGGCTGCGCGCAGATCCGCCAGCACAAGGGCGTCGTGCTCGACTCGCAGCTCGCGGCGGGCATCCAGCCCGGCGTCGACAACAAGGATTCGGTCGAAAAAACCCTCGGCCGCCCGAGCTTCACCGGCCAGTTCACGCCGAACGACTGGTATTATGTCTCGCGCGACGTGAACCAGGTCGCATTTCGCAGCCCGCATGTGACCAAGCAGACAGTGTTGCTCGTCAGTTTCGACCCGAAGGGCAATGTCGCCTCGGTCCAGCGGACGGGCAAGGAGCTGGTGATGAACGTCAAGCCATCCGGCAAGCAGACGCCGGTGCTGGGCCGCAAGCGCAGCTTCTTCGAAGAGCTGTTCAACAATATCGGCAGCGTCGGCGCTCCGGGGCTTCCAGGGCAGGGCAACAACGGGCCGTAGCGCGCCCTGCGCTTCCGCCCCGAACAGCTTTGCCCTAAGCCGTCGCGCATGACCGCGACGCCCGCCGGCATCACCTACGCCGACTATCTGAAGCTCGACGAACTGCTGTCCGCGCAGCAGCCGCTGTCGGACCTGCATGACGAGATGCTGTTCATCGTCATCCACCAGACCAAAGAGCTGTGGATGAAGCAGATGCTGCATGAGCTCCACCTGGCGATCGGGCTGGTCGAGGCGGACAGCTTCGCCCCCGCCTATAAGGCGCTGGCGCGGGTCAGCCGCATCCAGGCGGTCATGACCCTGTCGTGGGACGTGCTCTCGACGCTGACGCCGGTCGATTATCTGAAGTTCCGCCATGTGCTCGGCACCGCCTCCGGCTTCCAGTCCGAGCAGTTCCGCGAGATCGAGTTCCGGCTCGGGCTGAAGGACCCAAGCTTCGTCAACCAATACGAGGAAGGCAGCCCCGCTCGCGTTGCGCTCGAACGGGCGCTGGCGGAGCCGAGCCTGCGTGAAGCGTCGCATGGCGCGCTCGAGCGCGCCGGCTTCGATCTCCGCGACCGGTCGGTCGACGCGATCGCGAGTGCGTGGGTGGTGGTCTATCGCGATGAAGAGCGCTGGTTCGAGCTTTACGAATTGGCGGAGAAACTGGTCGACCTCGACGACGCGCTGGCCATGTGGCGGCACAAGCATGTGCTGACGGTCGAGCGGATCATCGGCAACAAGCGCGGCACGGGCGGGTCTGCGGGCGCGTCCTACCTGCGCTCGACGCTCGACAAGCGGGTCTTTCCCGAGCTGTGGTCGCTGAGGACCGATCTTTGAGTTTCAAGGGCTTGTTCAGCCGGAGCCTCGGGGCCGATCCCGGGCGGCTGCACTTCGCAGCGCATAGCCATCATCTCTGGCCCGATGCGAGCTTCGAGGGGCAGATGGAGGCTTGGAACGACGCAGCGCGGCTTGCCGACCGCAAGTGGGACAAGGTGATGGACGAGGTCTGGCCGGCGGCCCAGGCCGAGGTCGCGGCCGAGCTTGGGACGGGGCAACCCGACGCGATCGTTTTCGCGCCGAACACCCATGATTTCCTCGTCCGGTTGTTCGCGGCGGTGGCGCCGAGCTGGCCGATCCGCGTGCTGACCAGCGACGGCGAATTTCATAGTGCGCGGCGCCAGTTTGCGCGGTGGGAGGAAGGCGGCGTGGCGGTGGTGAAGCGGGTCGCGACCGAGCCCTTCGACAGCTTTTCCGATCGCTTCCTCGAGGCGGCGCGGTCCGTCGGGCACGACTTCATCTTTGTCAGTCAGCTGATGTTCGCGAGTGGGCGGACCTTCGACCGCGTTGAAGAGCTTGCCGGGCTCGGCCGCGCCGATGGGCCGTGGGTGGTCATCGACGGCTATCACGCTTTCATGGCGCTCGACCGGCCGTTTGGCGATGCCGCGTCGAGCAATGCTTTTTACCTCGGCGGCGGGTACAAATATGCGATGTCGGGCGAGGGCTGCGCCTTTATGCACGCACCGCCCGGCTTTGGCCCCAGGCCGCGCATCACCGGTTGGTTCGCCGAGTTCGAGGACCTGACCCTGCCGCCCGGCAGCGTCGGCTACGCAAAGGACGCGAGCCGCTTTCTCGGCGCGACCTTCGATCCGTCGGCGCTGTACCGCTTCACTGCCGTGCGCCGCATGCTGGCCGCGAACGGGCTCACTACCGCGCGCGTCTCCGCGCATGTCGAGAGCCTCCAGCACCAGCTGCTCGACACGATTGGCGCGACGGCTCTGGGCGGCGCCGAGCTGCTCAATCCGCTGAACGGAAAGCCGCACGCGCGGTTCCTCGCCTTCCGCACCGCGAACGCGCAGCGCTGGTATGGGGAGCTCAAGGCGAGAAATGTCATCACCGACGTGCGCGGCGACGTGCTCCGGATCGGGTTCGGAATCTACCAGGACGGGGACGATGTTTCGCGCCTCGTCGAGCTGTTGGGGGAGCTGCAGTGACGAATCTTGCGAACGGTGCTCGGCGCAGCGCGTCGATCGTCCTCATGCTGCTGCTTGTCGCCTACATCTTCAATTATCTCGACCGACAGATCCTCGGCATCCTCGCGGGGCCGATCATCGGCGAGCTTCATCTCAACGACCGTCAGTTCGGGCTGTTGAGCGGTCCGCCCTTCGCCATCCTCTACTCGCTCCTCGGCATCCCCTTCGCTTTTCTCGCGGACCGGACCAGCCGCAGCCGCGTCGTCGCCGCCGCCGTGGCCGTCTGGAGCGCCTTCACCGCGCTTTGCGGCACCGCGGTCTCCTTCTGGCAATTCTTCGCGTTCCGGATGGGTGTCGGTATCGGCGAGGCGGGGGGCGTCGCGCCCTCCTATGCGCTCATCGCCGACTATTTCGAGCCGCGCCGCCGGGCCCGGGCGCTGGCGATCTTCTCGCTGGGCGTGCCGATCGGGCTGTCGCTCGGGACGCTGCTCGGCGCCTATATTGCCCACGCGATCAGCTGGCGCGCCGCCTTCTTCACCATGGGCGTCGCTGGCGTCCTCCTTGCTCCGGTCATGCTGATCGTCGTGCGCGACGTCCCGCGACAGCATGGGCCCAGCGCTGCGCCGATCGGCCAGGTGTTCCCCATGCTCGCGCGCAAGCCGGTTTTCTGGCTGATGGCATTTGCAGCATCTTCAAGCTCGCTCTGCGGGTACGGCCTGGCAACCTGGACTCCCACAGTGCTGGAGCGGAGCTTCCATCTCGGCCTCCTCGAACGCGGACAATTTATGGCGTCGGTCGTGTTCATCGGCGGTTGCACCGGCGTGTTCGCCGGCGGCTGGCTCGCGGACCGGCTCGGCCATCGCGACCGCGGCTGGTATGCCAAGCTTCCGGCGATCGCCTGGCTGATCACCGCCCCGACCTTTGCTGCAGGTCTGATGGCGCCCAGCCTGTGGCTTGCCTGGCCGCTGCTGCTGATTCCGAACGCGCTCAACATCCTGTGGCTCGGGCCGGTGATCACGGCCGTGCAGCACCTCGTGCCACAGCGGATGCGGTCGACCGCCTCGGCGAGCTTTCTCCTGATCAACAATTTGATCGGGCTCGGTGTCGGGCCCTATCTCATCGGCGCAATCTCGACGGCGTTGAAGCACAGCTACGGTGCCGAATCCCTCCGCTATGCCGCAGTCGGCTGCACCGCCTTCTACCTCCTAGCCGCGCTGCTAATGCTGTTTTGCGTTTCCAAGCTGAGGTCGAACTGGGTCGACGATCCCGCGCATTAGGCTAAATAAGTATCTGAATAACCTCGACATTTGAGGTTCACACTAATGCGCTAGAGCGCAGGTTCCATCCGTTCAGGCGATGGAACGGTGCATCGGACGGACCGTTTACTCCGTTCGGAAGGAGATTTTCCAATGACCAGGCTGATTCTTGCCGCGGGCGTCGCCGCTTTGGCGATCGCGAGCGCGGCTGAAGCGAAGCCGGGCGGCGGCGGTGGCGGCGGCAACCCGCACGGCAACGGCGGCGACGCGTCCGCGGCCGCGCCCGCCGGTGGCGGTGGCCACGGCAAAGGCAGTGACGGAGCGCGCGGCGGCGGCGGCGGTGCCGCACCAGCCGTCTTCGGCGGCGGTGACGGCGGACGCGGTCACGGCGGTGGCTCCGCGGCGCCCCAGATGCGTGTCGAGCGCCAGCAATACCGCGGTCCCCAAGTCCAGCGCGTCGAGCGCCAGCAAATCCGCGGTCCGCAAGTCCAGCGCGCCGAGCGGCAGCAAGTTCGCCAGCAAGCTCATGGGTTCGAGCGCCAGCAGGCGCGAGCGGTTCAGCATCAGCAAGCGAACCAGCAGTCTCGCGGCTTTGAGCGCCAGCAGTCTCGCGGTTTCGAGCGCCAGCAGGCGCGCCAGCAGTCACGCGGCTTCGAGCGCCAGCAAGCACGGCAAGTCGACCGGCAACAGCTGCGGGGCAATCGTGCGCAGCAGCAGGCCTTTTCACCGCAGCAGCAGTTCAACGGTCAGCAATTCGGTGGCGGCGTCCGCGCGAACGGCAAGCAGGCGAGGATCGCGGGCCAGAAATTCGCGGCTCCCCAGTACGCGCAGCAGAACTGGGCCGGGACCCCTTACCAGACGCTGACCTACGCGAATAATGTCCAGGTTGTGCCGATGACGCAGGTCGAGCGTTTCATCGGCGCGCCGATTGGCAACGTGGCGAGTTTCGCTTCGCTCAGCCCGCTGCCGGCGAGCATGCAGTACCTCTACCCGTCGTCGCCCGATTATTATTACCAGTACGGCAACG
>JBDTZJ010000113.1:0-5935 GCA_040005255.1 Sphingomicrobium sp. | reverse complement strand
GACCCGCGCCAGGCGCACGGTGTAATAGCCCTCCCCCGCCCCGACGTCGGCGACCGACATGCCGGGCTTGACCCCGGCGAGGTCCATCACCTGCTCGGCCTCGCCGAGCCGGTCGCGCGCATCCTCGGTCGAGAAGGCGTCGCTGACGGTCGCCGCGACGTCGCGCTGGGCGGCCGGGAATTGCGGTTCGCTGGGCTGCGCACGGCAGGCCGCAAGGGTCAGGCAGGCGGCGGCTGCCGCCTTACTCCACATCCTCAACCTCGACGGTTTCGCCGGTCACCCGCTGCGAAAGGGCCGCGGCCATGAAGCGGTCGAGGTCCCCGTCCAGCACGTCGCCCGGCGCAGTCGACGTGACGCCGGTCCGCAGGTCCTTGACCAGCTGGTAGGGCTGCAGGACGTAGGATCGGATCTGGTGGCCCCAGCCGATGTCGGTCTTGGCAGCGTTGGCGGCATCGGTCTCGGCTTCGCGCTTCTGCAGCTCGGCCTCGTAGAGGCGCGCCTTCAGCTGCTTCATCGCCGACGCGCGGTTCTTGTGCTGCGAGCGCTCGTTCTGGCAGGCGACGACGATTCCGGTCGGGACGTGGGTGATGCGCACCGCGCTGTCGGTCGTGTTGACGTGCTGCCCGCCCGCTCCTGAAGCGCGGTAGGTGTCGATTCGCAGTTCCGCGTCGTTGATCTGGATGTCGATGTCGTCGTCGACCTCCGGATAGACCCATACACTTGAGAAACTGGTGTGGCGGCGCGCGTTGGCGTCATAGGGACTGATCCGCACCAGGCGGTGGACCCCGCTCTCGGTCTTGAGATTGCCATAGGCATTCTCGCCACGGACCAGGATCGTCGCCGACTTGATGCCCGCCTGCTCGCCGGAATGATGGTCGATGAGCTCGACCTTCATGCCCTTGCGCTCTCCCCAGCGGGTATACATCCGCTGGAGCATCTCGGCCCAGTCCTGGCTTTCGGTGCCGCCCGCGCCGGCATTGATCTCGACATAAGCGTTGTTGGCATCGGCCTCGCCGGCGAGCAGCGCGGCGACCTTGTCGCGATCGGCGCGTTCGGCGAGCTCGGCGAGGCTGCGGATCGCATCATCGACCATGGCAACGTCACCTTCGGCCTCCGCCAGCTCGATCAGTTCCGATGTGTCGGCAAGCTCGCGCTCCAGCGTGCGCGTCGCCCCGATCGCCTGCTCGAGGCGCCGCCGCTCGCGCATCACGTCCTGGGCCGCTTTGGGATCGTTCCACAGGGCCGGGTCTTCGACCTGGGCATTGAGCTCCAGCAGCCGCTTCTGCGCCCGGTCCCAGTCGAGGAACCGGCGCAGCAGCGCGGTCGCGGCGTTGATCTGGTCGATATGGGCCTGCGCTTCGGCGCGCATGGTCAGGCTCTCTTCAAACTAGGGTTACCGCAAGGCCCCTATTAGAGCGCGTTTTGTGTTGGCAAGCCAGCGGCGGGCTGCGCGGCCGGCGGGCCGGTGACTACTGGAGGCGCAGGCCCTGGGCTCGTGCCGGGCGCAGTTCCGTTCTGGCGCTGCTGCTGGAGCTGCAATTGCTGCTGCTGCCACGCAATCAGCGCCTGTTGCTGCGTCGCCGCATTATAGGGATCGCCGGTCGAGCTGCGCGCGTTGCGCTGCTCCTCGGTCTGGGGCTGGAACGCCTCCCAGATCACCGAAGATTGCGCTTCCTCGCCCGTGGGGAAGGCGCCGAACACCGGCTTTCCGCTGGCGCGGTCGATGCGCACCCAGCGGATTCCCGGCGGCGCGACGAACGGCACCTTGGATCGGTCCTTGAGCGCGGTCAGCGCCCATTGCTTCCAGATTGGGGCCGAGATTCGCCCTCCCTGAGCGTAGCCGCCCAGCGAGCGCGGCTGGTCGTAGCCGAGGTACACGCCGGCGACGATGTCCGGCGTGCCGCCAACGAACCACACGTTGGTCGGGCCGTTGGTCGTGCCGGTCTTGCCGAACAGCGGGCGGTTGAGGTCGCGGAGCACGGTCGCGGTGCCGCGCTGGATCACGCCTTCCATGATGTGGACCATCTGGAACGCAGCCATGGCGTCGATGAGCTGACGCGTGCGGTTCGGCGGCCGCGGCATCGCGCCACCGTCCCAATCGGGCGCGTTGCAATTGCCCATGACCGCGCAGCGGTTGTCGGTCCGGTAGATGACCTTGCCGCCGCGGTCCTGGACGTAATCGATGGAGGTCGGCTTCACCGAGCGGCCCTGGTTGGCAAGGATCGCGTAGGCGTTGGTCAGCCGCCACACGGTAGTGTCGCCGGCGCCGAGAGCGAACGCGAGATAATTGCCGTAATCACCGACGCCGAGGCGCCGCGCGGTGTCGGTGATCTTGGGCATGCCGACGGTCGAGGCGGCGCGGACGGTCATCAGGTTTCGCGACTGCTCGACCCCCCAGCGGAGCGTGTGCGGGCCGGCGGAGCGGCGGTCGAAATTGACGAAGCATTTCTGCCCCAGGCCAGCGCCCTGCCAGACGCAGAACGGCGCATCCAGCTCGATCGTCGCCGGCGTGAAACCGTTCTGGAGCGCGGTCACATAGACGATCGGCTTGAACGCCGAACCGGGCTGGCGCCACGCCTGGATCGCCCGGTTATAGCTTGAGCCGAGCACGTCGAATCCACCCTGCATCGCCAGCACGCGGCCGGTATGCACTTCCTCGACGACCATTCCGCCGGAAACCTCGGGGATCGAGCGCAGCGCATAATCGCTTCCCGCGACCTGCTTGGCGATGATCACCATGCCGGGCGCGAGGAAATCGAACGCCCGGCCGCCAACGCCGCGCTTGGCCATGGCGGCGTCGCCGGAGTTCACGATTCCCGTCGTTCCGTTGGGGAAGCCGATGGTGACCTGCCCGTCGCCCTTGTTGAGGACAACCGCCTTGCGCCAGTCGGGATAGCCGGTTCCCACCGGCGCGGCATCGAGCTGTGCGGCCCAATCCTTGGCCAAATCGATCTTCAGGCCGAGATCCGCCCAGCCACGGCCGCCGTCGAACCGTGTCAGCCCGTCGCGCAGCGCCTGGGCAGCGGCATCCTGCATCACCGGGTCCATCGAGCTGCGCACCCACAGCCCGCCGCCGTAAAGACTGTTCGAGCCGTCCTTGGCGTCTTCGCCGAACTTCTTGATCAGCTCGCGGCGCACTTCCTCCATGAAGTAGCCGCCCTGCTGGTGGAACTTCTCGTTGCTGCCGTAGCGGATGGTGCCGAGCGGAGTCGCGGCCGCAGCCCGGTCCTGATCCTCCGTGATGTAGCCGTTCTTGACCATCTCGCGCAGGACGTAGCTACGACGGTCGAGTGCCTTCTGGGTCGCGCGTTCGGGGTCGTAGTTGGCCGGCGCACGGGGTAGGACGGCGAGATACGCGGCCTCGGGCAGCGTCAGCTCATTGACGTCCTTGTCGAAATAAGCCCGTGACGCGGCCTGGACGCCGTATGCGTTGCGGCCAAGGAAGATCGAATTGAGGTAAATTTCCAGGATCTGCTGCTTGGACAGCGTCGATTCGAGGCGGAACGCCAGGATCGCCTCGCGGATCTTGCGGCCGACATTGTAGCTCGAATCCTTGAGCAGATATTTGGCGACCTGCTGGGTAATCGTCGAGCCGCCCGGGACGCGGCCGGGGCGGCCGACGTGCGTAGCGTAATTGAACACCGCCTTCAGCGCGCCGGGGATGTCGATGCCCGAATGGGTGAAGAAGCTCTTGTCCTCGGCCGAGATGTAAGCGCGAACGACCAGCGGCGGATATTCGTCGTATGACAGCTCGACGCGCCGTTCGCGGGCGAAGGTCTGGACCGGCGAACCGTCATAGCCGCGCACGTTGGTCGGCAAAGGCGCCTGATAGGCGAGCAGGGTCTGCGACGAGGGCAAGCCGCTCGCGAAATAAATCCACACTGCGGCGAACAAGGTGAACAGTCCGAGCGCGGCCCAGGTCACCCGCCGGACCCAAACGCGCTGCCACCAGGGATCGACGATCCCGTGCACCCTCGCATTGAATGCGACGAGGTCGGGCAGCGGCAAATCGGGGACGTTCAGGCGCTCGAACTTCATGTGGGCGAAGCGTCTAGCCTGTCGGTCGGGGCGCGAAAAGCCGGTTAATGCCGCTTAATGCCGCGCGTGTGCCGCGACGTCGGCCTCGATTGCTTGCGCCAAGGCGAGGACCATCTTCGCCCGCTCGTCCGGATTGCGCAGCAGCAGCTCGTCATCGGCATTGCTGAGATAGCCTGCCTCGAACAGGACCGCGGGTGTGCCAGCGCGGCGCAGCACGTGAAAAGCGGCGAAGCGATGCGGGTTGGGCCGCAGCTCCACCCGTCCCGCGGCCTTGTTCACCAGCCGCGAGGCAAGGTCCGCCGAAGCGCTCATTTGGGACCGCATGGCGAGGTCCGCCAGCATCATGTCTACCGCACCGCCGCGCGCATTCTGCTCGTCGCCGGCGTTTTCGCGCGCGGCGAAGCGGGCCGCCTCGGCGTCCGAGGCGACGTCGGAGAGCGAATAGACGCTCGCGCCACGGGCCAGTGGATTGGCCGCGCTGTCGATGTGGATCGACACGAAAAGCGCCGCGTTCAGGCGCCGGGCGACCCCGGCCCGCTCCTCGAGCGTCAGGTAGCGGTCGTCGTCGCGAGTCATGGCGACCCGCACCCGGCCGCGCTTGACCAGCTCGTCGCGCAGCGCCTGGGCGAGGACCAGGGTCAGTTGCCTCTCCCGCACCTCGCCCGAGACGCTGGTGGCGCCCGGGTCGCGGCCGCCGTGGCCGGCGTCAATCACGACGATCGGGCGTCCGCGCGCCGCCGGCGAGGCGTAGATGCGATCGCTGGCCGCGGGCGGCAGGTTGACGGTGAGGCTGGACTGGTCAGCGGCGTCGCTGTTGCGCCCGCCGGCAGCGAGCACGATCGCTGCCGCGGCGGCGATCACCACTGCAATTCCGGCAATCGCGCCCCTTTTCGCAGCCTTGGTCATCGCCCTGCCAAGTGATTGAACCCAAAAGGCTTGTATCAGGCAAAGCCGCACAATGTGAACTTGCGTCGCGCGGCCGCGGCGAAACCTGCGTTCTGGAGGATGCGCCGGTTGCGGTGCGGTAGCGGGGGTGCTAACCGCCTTTGCGGTCTTCGGCCTTTGCCGGAGAAGCCGCCGCGGCCAGTGCGATGGGCCGCGGCTCCACGAGGTTGACGCTCGAATGACGCCACAGAACGCCCATCGTCCGCTCCGACAAGAAGCGGCCGGCGCGTTCCCCGCGAAGCATCGCGGAATGGCCCATCGAGCAGAGGCGCTTTCCATTCATCCTGCCCTCGCAAGGAGCGAGGTCATCATTATCGCGCGCCGCAGCGCCGTTTCGCTGCCCACGCGCGCCCGGAGAATTTTCAATGTCCATGCGCATGCTGATCGATGCGCGCCACCCGGAAGAGACCCGGGTCGCGGTCGTCAAGGGAAACCGGATCGAGGAGTTTGACTTCGAATCCGCTGAGCACAAGCAGCTCAAAGGCAATATTTATCTCGCCAAGGTCACCAGGGTAGAACCGTCGCTCCAGGCGGCGTTCATCGACTATGGCGGCAACCGCCACGGCTTCCTGGCCTTCAGCGAAATCCACCCCGATTACTACCAGATCCCGAAGGCCGACCGCGAAGCTTTGCTGCGCGAGGAGGCCGAGCACGCCGCCGAGGAAGAGCGGCTGCGCGCCGCCGAATATGACGACGGCGACAACGGCGATTATGCCGAGCCGCTTGATGAGCGCGAGGCGGCGGCAGACGTCGAGGCCGAAGGCGATGAAGCCGATGCCGCGATGGAGGAGACCGGCACCGGCTCCGCCCGCTCGCCAGTCGACGAATCCGCCGCGGACGAGCTGCGCCGGAAGCGGCAGAACCTGCGCCGCCGCTACAAGATCCAGGACGTCATCCAGCGCCGGCAGGTGCTGCTGGTCCAGGTCGTCAAGGAAGAGCGCGGCAACAAGGG
>JBDTZJ010000112.1:0-5974 GCA_040005255.1 Sphingomicrobium sp. | reverse complement strand
ACCATGTGATGGGCTGGTCGACCACGGTCGTGGTGCCGCCCGATGGCGACATGGCGGCGTACATGGCCAGTCTCGACAAGCTGCGGCAGCGCGACGACCGCATTTATTATCCGGCGCACGGGCCGGCGGTGACCAACCCGCAGCAATATGTCCGCCACCTCGTCGGCCACCGGATGCAGCGCGAGAAGCAGATCCTGTCGCTGGTGCGCGACGAGGCGCGGGCGATCGCCGACATCGTCGCCAACGCCTACCCTGGCCTCGACCCGCGGCTCACTGTCGCCGCCGGTGGATCGGTGCTTGCTCATCTGGTCGATCTGGAACGTCGCGGGCTGGTCGAGCGTCGAGGGGAAGCATGGAAAGCCGCCTGAACAAGCCGCTGGTCATCGCGATGGTCGTGGTCGCGCTCGTGCTGGGCCTATTGCTCGGTGTCACGACGGGCATTGTCGATCGCATCTTCGGCGGCCCGAACCCAAAGACCATTGCCAGCGCGAGCCTCGAATCGATGCGCGCGCAGAACCGGCTGATCGCCTTCGCCGCGCGGTACGTGGCGGTCACCACCTCGACAACCAGCAGGTTTGGCTTTTCCGCCAAGCGCACTTTGATCCTGCCCGGCGACGTCCGCTACGAACTCGATCTGTCGAAGCTTCAGCCCGGGGACGTCTCCTGGGACGGCTCGAGCCACACGCTGCGCGTGAAGCTGCCGGAAATCGAGATCGCCGGGCCCGACGTCGATCTCAACGCGATACAGGAATATGGCGCAGGCGGAGTGCTGTCCGTGCTCACCAATTCCGACCAGCAGCTGGACCAGACCAACCGCGCGGGGGCAGTTGCCGAGCTGCGCAAGCAAGCGTCCGCCGAAGTGCCTATGCGGCTCGCTCGCCAAGCGGCGCGCGCCGCGGTTGAGCGCAGTTTTGCAATGCCTTTGCTCGCCGCGGGCTTCAAGGACGTCAAAGTCGTGGCCCGCTTCCCCACCGAAGGCGCGGACGATCCTTCATATCTCGACCTTTCGACGCCATATGGGGAGGCGATCAAGGAAGCCGAGCGCAGGCGCGCGGCCGAGGCAAAGAAATGACGGTTCAAACCACCAGCCTCAAAGGGCTCGATCTGCTCGCCGAAATCGATCGCCTGAAGCGCGAGCGCAACGCCGTGATCCTCGCGCATTATTACCAGAAGCCCGAAATCCAGGATCTCGCGGACTTTGTCGGCGACAGCCTCGATCTGTCGCGAAAGGCCGCCGAAACGGATGCCGAGGTCATTGCCTTCTGCGGCGTGCGCTTCATGGCCGAGACCGCCAAGATCCTGTCGCCCGAAAAGATTGTGATCCTGCCCGACATGGACGCCGGCTGCAGCCTCGAAGACAGCTGCCCGCCGGACCAGTTCGCGGCGTTCCGGGCGGCGCATCCCGATCATATCGCGCTCACCTACATCAACTGCTCGGCGGCCGTGAAAGCGCTTTCCGACATCATCGTCACCAGTAGCAGCGCCAAGATCATCCTCGACCAGATCCCGCTTGAGCAGAAGATCATCTTCGGCCCCGACCGGCATCTCGGTGGCTATCTTGCGCGCAAGACCGGCCGCGACATGCTGCTGTGGCCGGGCATCTGCATCGTCCACCAGGCGTTCAGCGAAACCGAGCTTCTGAAGCTCAAGGCCGAGCATCCGGACGCCCCGGTCGCGGCCCATCCCGAATGCCCGCCGCACATCATCGACCATGCCGACCATGTCGGCTCGACTAGGTCGATCCTCGATTTCGCGCTGAGCAGCCCGGCCGACACGATCCTCGTCGCGACCGAACCGCACATCATCCACCAGATGCAGAAGTCTGCGCCCGACAAGACGTTCATCGGCGTCCCTGGCGGCGACGGAAACTGCAACTGCAACATGTGCCCGTACATGGCGCTGAACACGCTCGAGAAGCTGTACGTTGCGCTACGCGACCTGCAGCCGAGGATCGAGCTTACGCCCGAAGTGATGGCTCGCGCCCGGGTGCCGCTGGAGCGCATGCTTGAGATGGCCGGGCGGACCGTGGGGCAGGGGGACGTAGGTGCGCCGATCCTTGATCGCCCCGAGGACATCGACCCCGCAATCAGCGGCGACTGAACTCCACAGGGCGTTAAGCCTCTATTTCCCTTCCGGATTTACGGTGGGCCGAAGGCAGGCTGCGGCGCGTGCCGGCGGCATTCAGTCGCAGTCGGCCGGCAGTGCTCTAGCTTGCGAGCGGGGTTCGGGAGGGGATTTCTTTGCGCATTGCGACCGTCTTGTCGCTGCTCGCGGCAGCTGCGGCCTCGTCGCCCGCGGCGGCGCAATCGTCGTTCGCCGCCAATTTCCCGGCGCGCATCCTTGCCGCCCACAATGCGGAGCGTGCCCGCGCCGGCGTCCCGCCGCTCGTATGGGACAATGGTCTCGGGACCGTGGCGGCAGGCTATGCGACACAAATGGCGATGACCGGGCGCTTTGCCCATTCGGACCGGTCACTGCGCCGCGGTACCGGCGAAAACCTGTGGATGGGCACGCATGCCGCGTTCAGTGTCGAGGCAATGGTCGGCGGGTGGGCGTCCGAGAAGCGCTTTTTCACGCCGGGCACATTCCCGAACGTCAGCCGCAGCGGCAGTTGGGAAGACGTCGGCCATTATACGCAGATGATCTGGCCGACGACTGCACGCGTCGGCTGCGCGCTCGCCTCGACGCAGCGGCTCGATTACCTTGTGTGCCGCTATGCGGGCGCGGGCAATATTGACGGCCGCCCTGTGGGCTACGCCGCCCGCTGATGGGAACGCCGCCAACGCGGAACCGTTAATCTGCGTCGTACTCGCGCGGCGCGCCTCATACGCTGAACGCTCCGGCGTTACCGCATTGCGTTCGGAAACATGTGTGGCGACGCTCGTTGTACCGGCGAAATCAAAGCAGAGAGAGTGGATTTATGAAGAGCATCATCAAGATCATGACGGCGGCTGCGCTGGTCGCGACCAGTGGCGTGCCGATCGCCGCTCCGGCCGACGCTCACGCCAGCCGATATCGTCACCACCATTATCACGGCCGCACCGTCTACGCCTATCGCTCCTGCCGTTATTCGAGTGGCACCACGGGGCTCGTGGCGGGCGGCGTCGGCGGCGCGGTGGTCGGAAGCAAGGTGCTCGGCGGGCCGGTCGGCGCGATTGCGGGTGCTGTTGGCGGCGCCTTCGCCGGGCGGGCGATCGACCGCCGCATGACCGCGCACCGGCGCTGCCGCACATACCGCTAGAAGCCTGGCGGGCGACTGAATGCCCGCTTACGCACGGCAACCCAAGATCGTTCGGCCGCGGGAGCGCGTTGGTGCGCTCGCCGCGGTCGTCGCCGTCCAACTTGGGTTGGGCCTGGTCCTTTTTCGCGGCTTTCACGTCGACGTCACCCGCCCTGGAGAGATGATCCAGCGGCTGGTCGAAGTCACGCTTGCCAAACCGCCCCCGCCACCGGTGCCGGTGGAGCGGCCTCAACCCCAGCGCCATCAAGTCGCCGCGCCGAAGGCGGAACCTGCCAAGCCGGGAGGCTCGCCCGGACCGCAACCGGCCCATACTCCGCCATCCGTGACGCCGGTCGTCGCCGTAAAGCCCACGGCAGCTCCGTCCGGCGGGGGGACAGGAACCGGCCCAGCGCTCGGCGCTGGAGCAGGAGGCGGCACGGGCGGCAATGGCTATGGCGACGACGGGGGAGGCGGCGACCTCGAGCAGATCGCCGGCGAGATCACGTCGCGCGATTATCCGCGCGAGCTGCGCGACGCCGGCGTGGGGGGGCGGGTACAATTCACCTTCACGGTCGAGCCCAACGGCCGGGTCGGGCGCTGCACCGTCACGCGCTCAAGCGGCGTGCCCCAGCTGGATGCACTGACCTGCAGGCTCGTGCAGCAGCGGTTCGTCTACCGGCCGAGCACCGACCGCTACGGCCGGCCGATCCGGGACGAGGTCGAGGGCGAGCACGAATGGATCGCGCGCGGGGGCTAGCCGGTGCGTGTGACCTCGCCGTCGATCGTTGCGCCGCTTGCGTGGTGCTTGTCGAGATGGCGCTTGATGATTTTCAAATTTTTGGAGTTGGAGCGGAAGAGGAGCGTAGGAATGACTCCGACGACCGGGACAACCGAGAACAGCCCAAGCAGCCAGTTCAAGCCGACGTTGCTGGTCATGCGCGTAATCTGCCATTTCGACATGCCGAGGTTGCGGGCTTCCCAGACGATATAGGCGCCGAGCGCGGCCGCAGCGACGTCGCCGATGACCGGAACAAGGTCGAGAATGGCGTCGAGTCCGACCGACTGCCTCGTCCCCGGGATGACGAACAGGCGCTCGAGCAGCTTCTCCATCGCCTCGACGCGCTGGCGCACGGAGGCCGGATCCGTGCCGAGGCGCGGGAAAGTCAGGCGTTCGTCGCCCGGAACCGCCATCTACTGGTTACCCGCTGGTTGTTGCAGGTCCGTGAGCGTGTGACGGACGTAACGGTTCCCGGCGAAGCCTTGCACACGGGTCGAAACCAGTGACCAGCGCACCGGCGCGGCGATCGGGATGAACAGCTGCGCTTCGTCAATCCGGTCAGCCGCCTGGCTGAGGAGCGCATAACGCTGGGCCGGAACCGGCGTCTGCCGCCCGGCGTCCATCAGCTGGTCCGCCTGTGGATCGCAGATCGGCGCCGCGTCACAACGGAAATGGCGGACGAACCATGCCGAGGAGGACGACGGTGCCACCTCGTCGATCAGCGCGAAGTCGGCGGCGGCCGGCGCTCGCGCCTGCTCGACCGTGAGACCGATCGCACCCCAGTCATGCTTGAGCTGGTTCAGCAACAAATCGGCGCCCGGACCCGGTGGAAGCGCGACCTCGATGACCGGCTTGGTCTTGCCGAGCAGCCGGTCGGCATCGGCCCGGAGCGCAGGCAGGCGATCGGCGAGCGGAGCCCCGAACCACGTCGGCGCGACGGGGGCGGGCGCGCCGTCCAGCCCGAGTTCGAGCAAGGTCGCGCGCGGCGCGAGCCCGGGAACTCCCAGCGCGGCGACGAAGGCGGCGCGATCGAGCGCCTGGGACAGCAGCTGGCGCACTGCGGGACTGTCCAGCTTTCCGCCCCGCTGAACCGGCACCAGCCCGAACAGCCCTGACGCCGAATCGAACCGCAAGGCATTGCGGGGCAACTTTGTCCGGGTGGCGAGCGGCAGGTCGGCGAACGTGCCGCCGAGAACCAGGTCATCCTTGCCATCGGCGAAACCGCGAATCGCATCCTCGGCCGCGGCGCCGGCGAGCAATACGTCCTCGTGAGCGGTCTCCTGATCGTCCCCGGCGACCAGCGCGCGGCTGAGATGCACCTCCCCGCCGGGTCCTCGCGTCCGGACCGCGGCGAACGGTCCGGTTCCGTCATTGCCGCGCAAGATCGTGAACTCGGGCTGGGCGAGCAGCGAAAGGAGGTTGGGACGCGGCGCGAGCAGGCGAATCTCGATCACCCGGTCGGTCATGGCGAGGATGTCATCGATCGCACCGAGCGAGTCCTTGAGCGGATTGCGACTGCGCTCGGTGAGTTGGCGCTTGAGCAGCCGGGCGACCTGCTGCGCGGTGATCTTGCTGCCGTCGGGCCAGTTCTTCGAGGCAATCCGGAAGATGTAGCTCAGCCCGTCGTCGCTGACGTTCCAGCGCTCGGCGAGACCGCCCACGATGTTGCCGGCGGCATCGAACCGGACCAGCCCCTGCGCGACATTCTCGAGCAGCACAGCGTCCGACGGCGGGAGCGGCCCAAGCGCCGGGTCGCGGAGTTTGGGTTCGCCGCCGATCACGACGGCTTTCAATGGGCCCTGCGGCTGCCGCCGGCACGCGGCAGGACCAAGCAGCAGTGCGGGGACGAGCAGGAGTGCGAGGAGGCGCGGCATTCGGGCGGGTTTACGCGCAACATTGCATTCAGCAAGCATCTGGATATCTCGTCGCGACTGTATTACTGAAGTAAAGCAGCTAAAGCGAGTCCGTGAACAGGA
>JBDTZJ010000111.1:0-5987 GCA_040005255.1 Sphingomicrobium sp. | reverse complement strand
TCATCACCGGCAACCGCGACGCGCTCGACCCGATCCTCGATTCGATCCGCGGCCTGGTCGCCAAGCTGGCAGTCGGGCACGAGGAGCATCAGGTCGCGGAGAGCACCTTGTCGCTGGTGCTGAACGCGCTCGGCGATTCGCTGCTTGGCCCGCCGATCGCCGAAGCACTCGGCCTGCCCCGCGACACCGCGCGCGATCTCGCGGCCCAGCGCCTGCGCCACCGCCTCGAGGCCGAGTACCCGAAGGGGTGAGCAGCCGTAAGGCACCAATGCCGTTTCATGTGCGTTACGGGCCGATGCGACGATTCTTCAAAATGTGCGCGAACAGGACCTCAGGGGCCGCCGGCCACCCGCTGACCTTCGGCGCCGCCGTAGCCGTAATCGTCGTCTGGGCCGTGACCGGCCCAATGTTCCATTATTCGGACACCTGGCAGCTGGTGATCAACACCGGCACGACCATCGTCACCTTCCTGATGGTGTTCCTGATCCAGAACAGCCAGAACCGTGACGGCGCGGCGATGCAGGCCAAGCTCGATGAGCTTCTGCGCGCGGTCGACAAGGCGCGTGAGCAGTTATCGGTATCGAACATCTGACCGATCAACAGATCGAGCTTGTCCGCACCGCGCTCGAGCGCCACGCCAAGCAGCTCAAGGAAAAGCCAAGCAAGAAGCAGACGACCGCCCCGGACACGGTCGACCGGCTGCTCGACCGCTTCTGATCAGCTCGGCTGAAGCCGCCCCTGCCTGTCCTTGAGCCGGCGGTCGGCGTCGTCGATGGCGCGAAGCAGCTCGTTGAAGGAAAGCGTTTTCTCGACCGGCCAGGCGCGATCGAACGTCGGCCCGAGCAGGCTCAGGTCGCGCTTGGTGAGCAGGCCGATGGCGACAATGCGCTCGCTCATCTCATGGTTCGTTCGAACTTCATTCAGGTTGGAAACGCGGGGAAGCTGCTTAAGTGCCTAGTGTTTCGGCTGGGTACCGCCACTGGTATGAACGGCATCGCGGTGCGCCGACATCGCGTGACGGCCGCCCAAGGAGGGTCCGATGCGCCTCAACTTTGCGATCAAGTTCGTTAGCGACATGGATGCGGCGGTGGCCTTCTACCGCGACACGCTGGGCCTGACGCTCGCGTTCCAGTCGCCCTTCTGGAGCGAGTTCGACACGGGCGAGACCAAGCTCGCGCTGCATCCCGCGTCGGACGAGAACCCGGCCGGCGGCGTCCAGCTGGGGCTCGGCACCACCGACATCGATAATTTCTATGCGTCCGGACAGGCCGAAGGGCTCGTCTTCACCAGCCCTCCGACCGACATGCACGGCACGCGCATCGCCCGCTTTCGTGACCTCGATGGCGCCGAGATTTCGGTGAGCGGCACCTAAGTCCCGCGGCCGCAGTCACCGCTGTCGAGCCGTTTTCGCGACCTCCTCGACCGCGGCGACAACGGCCTCGGGCCGGTCTGACTGAATGTAATGGCTGGTCCCTGGCACCACGCGATTGGTTCCCCGCGTCGAGTGCGCTGCAATTTCGTTGTGAAACGTCGTCCACAATTCTTGCACCGCCGCGCGCGTCGCTGCCGGCATGTCGGCGTTTTGCTTGAATTGCTCACTGGTGAGCACGATCAGCGGCGTTTGGCCCAAGTCCACGCCGGCGCGCACGATCTCGGAATCGTCGGAACCTGACATCGCGGCCTCCAACTCCGCTGCTTGCGTGAGATAGTGCACACGCGCCAGGGAGCGGAGCCTCGCTGCAATCTTCGGCGGAGCATCGTCCGCGATCCACGGTTTGCAATCATCGGTTTGCGCCTTCGCCGAAGCGCATTCACGAGATCGCTCGATCTCCAGTTCGGTGGATCGCTTCATTCCCGGAGCGATCTTCTCGGCGCGGTCCGACTCCCCTTCAACCGGAGGGTCGACGAGCACCAGACCGGCGATCTGCGACGAGTGCCGCCGCACATAGAGTCGCACAATGAATGTCCCGAGCGAATGTCCGACCAGGAGATAGGGTGGATTCAGGTGCGCTCGCTTGGTCAGCTTCTCCAGGTCGCTCACGATGGCGTCGAGATCGCGCGGATGCGGGCCTGCCGCGCTGAGACCAAGGCCGGCGCGCTCGTAGGCGCACGCACGATGATGCTGCGCGAGCGCCGGCTGGACCTTGCGCCACACCGACATTCCGTCGCCGACGCCGCTCTCGAGAATGATAGTAGGAGCCCCACTGCCCTCGCAGAGCAGGTGCAGCGTGCGGCCGCTGCCAATCGGAACCATCCGCGTATGTTCCGCATAATCGCGCCACCATGCAGAGGTTGAAACAGGAGGGGCCGGTTGTGCGAGCACCTGCGCACTCAGGAGAAGCTGGATGATTGCGGCGATGCGCATGCCGAACTCCTAGCCCTGCAATTTCTCCGAGATATTACCACATTCCGATGTGCTGCTCAGCGTCTCGTTAAACAGCAAAGGTTCCCCTGCCCTCCGCTATCCCCTAACTCGGCGCCGCCATGCACTTCCTCGACCAGGCCAAAATCTTCGTCCGCTCCGGCGCCGGCGGTCCGGGAGCGGTGAGCTTCCGGCGCGAGAAGTTCGTCGAGTTCGGCGGCCCTGACGGCGGTAACGGTGGCAAGGGCGGCGACGTCGTGTTCGAAGCCGTGCCCGGCCTCAATACGCTGATCGACTTCCGCTACACCCAGCATTTCCGCGCCCCGCGCGGCAAGGGCGGAGCCGGGTCCAACCGGACCGGCGCGGGCGGCGACGATCTCGTCGTCAAGGTGCCCGTCGGGACCCAAATCCTCGCCGACGATGAAGATCGCAGCCTGCTCGCCGACCTCACGAATGCCGGCCAGCGCGTCACCTTCCTCGCTGGCGGGCTCGGCGGGCGCGGCAACGCCAGCTACAAGACATCGACCAACCGCGCCCCGCGCCAGCATCAGACCGGCGAGGCGGGCGAGGAAATGTGGGTCTGGCTGCGGCTCAAATTGCTCGCCGACGCCGGCCTCGTCGGTCTGCCCAATGCCGGCAAGTCGACCTTGCTCAACGCGGTCAGCAACGCCGGCGCCAAGGTCGGCGACTATCCGTTCACAACGCTCCGCCCGCAGCTTGGCGTCGTCCGCCACAAGGGCCGCGAGTTCGTGCTCGCCGACATCCCCGGCCTGATCGAGGGCGCGGCCGAGGGCGCGGGCGTCGGAGACCGTTTCCTCGGGCACGTCGAGCGCACGCGGCTCCTGCTCCACCTGATCGACGGCTCGGCCGACGACCCGGTGGACGCCTGGCGGATCGTCCGCGGCGAGCTCGATAGCTACGGCGCGGGCCTCGCCGACAAGCCCGAGGTCATTGCCCTGACCAAGGCCGACCTGCTCGACGACAAGCAGCGCGCAAAGGTCGTCAAGGCGCTGGAGAAGGAGACCGGCGCCCGCATCTTCCCCATCTCAGCCCCGCTTGGCGAAGGCCTCGAGCCGCTGCTCGACGCCATCATCCAGAGCCTCGGCGCGGCCGCCGAAGACGAGCGGCTTGAAGCCGCGGACCAAGGCTCCCAATGGTCTCCGCTTTAAAGAATCCGCCCCTGTGAGGCTGCCAAAGTGAAGATAGCCCTCACCGGCGGCACCGGCTTCGTCGGCTCGCACTTGCTCGATGCCGCGCTTGCCGCCGGGCACCGCGTCGCCGCCCTCACCCGCCGCGGCCAGCCGGAGCGGGACGGCGGCGACTGGGTCATGGGCGACCTCGGCACCCGTGAGGCGCTCGAGCAACTGGTCGACGGCGCGGACGCCATCATCCACGTCGCCGGGACGATCAGCGCGGCGAACGCCGCGGGGTTCGAGAAAGGCAATGCCGCCGGCACTTTGGCGATGCTCGCCGCCGCGACCGCCGGCGGCGTGCGGCGCTTCGTCCACGTCTCCTCGCTCGCCGCGCGCGAGCCCAAGCTGTCGCTGTACGGCGGCTCGAAGGCGAGGGCGGAGGAATTGGTCCACAGCTCGGGCCTCGACTGGGCGATCGTCCGCCCGCCCGCGGTCTACGGCCCTGGCGACAAGGAGACGCTCGAGCTGTTCCGCATGGCCAAGCTCGGGCTGATGCTGATGCCGCCCAAGGGCCGCGTCTCGGTCATCCACGCCGACGACCTCGCGCGCCTGTTGCTGGCGCTTGCCGCCCCGGATGTCGCGTCGAACATCCTCATTGAAGCCGATGACGGCAAGCCCGGCGGCTGGAGCCACCGCGAGTTTGCCCGCGCTCTCGCCGCGGCGGTCGGCACCCGGCCGGCGATCGTCTCCTCGCCCGGGATGCTGCTGCGCCTCGCCGCGCGCGTCGACCAGCTGTGGCGCGGCGAGAAGGCCAAGCTCACCGCCGACCGCGCCGCTTATTTCTCGCACCGCAACTGGGTGGTCGAGCCCAAGCGCGCCTGCCCGCCGCAATTGTGGCAGCCGCGGATCGAGACGCTGCAGGGCCTCGCCGACACCGCCGCCTGGTACCGCGAGCAGGGCTGGCTCTAACTTCCGGCGAAACGGCTCTTTCGCCAAGCCTTTCAACGCCGTATAGCAACCCTCGCCAAACTTGCGGGGGGTGAGAAATGGCAAGTATCGCTCAAGAGATTCCATTTGCACCGAGCGCGGACGACCGCTTCTTTGTGCGCGGCGCCGTCGTCATGGCGCTCACCATCGTCGCTGGCTTTTCCTTCCAACTGGCGATGGGCCGCTCCACCTTTGGCTTACCGCCTCTCGTCCACGCCCATGCGATCGTCTTCATGGGCTGGGTCGCCATCTATCTCACCCAGAATTTGCTGATCGGTTCGGGGCGCCTCGACATCCACCGCAAGCTCGGCTGGATCGCGCTCGGGTGGATCTTCCCGATGGTCCTCCTCGGCTGCCTGGTGACGCTCGCGATGCTTCGCGGCGGCCGGGTGCCCTTCTTCTTCCGCCCGCTGCAATTCCTCGTCTTCGATCCGGTGACGCTGTTCTTTTTCGCCGGGCTGACGATCGCCGCGGTCACGCAGCGCCGCCGCACGCAATGGCATCGCCGCCTGCATTTCTGCGGCATGTCGCTCCTGCTCGGTCCGGCCTTCGGACGCCTCCTGCCTTTGCCCTTGCTGCAGCCCTGGGCATGGGAAGCCGCCTTCGCAGCGACATTGCTCTTCCCGGCCGCCGGGATCCTCGCCGACCTCCGCCGCAGCGGCCAAGTCCACCCGGCGTGGCGCTACGGGGTCGGCGCGATGCTTGCCTGCCTCGTGCTGACCGAAGCGATCACCTACAGCCCGGTCGGCACAGCCCTCTACCGTGTCGTGACCGCCGGCTCGCCCGGCGCGGCCGTGCCGCCGCTCGACTTCGGCTCGCCGCGCCCCATAGGCGCGACTGCCGCCGGCCGCAGATAGGCGGCTCGCGCCCCACACCCGCCGCATTGGCGCCCCATTGCGTTGCTTAAGCATGGGCCCGGCACTAACGGACCGCTTATGCCCGACCGCAGCCAGACCCTCGCCAAGATCCTCGAGCTGATCGAGCCCTTCAACAAGAAGGGCATCTCGCCCACCGAAAGCACGCGCTTCGCCCAGGACCTCGAGTGGGACAGCCTGACCGTGCTCGACTTCGTCGCCAACGTCGAGGACGAGTTCGACGTCCTCATCTCGATGAACCTGCAGGCCGAGATCGAGACCGTCGGCCAGCTCGTCGACGCGCTTCAGAAGCTGAAGGGATGACCCCAATTTTCCCGTCTTCCGCTCATCCTGAGGAGCCGGTGAGCCTGTCGAACCGGCGTCTCGAAGGATCCCTCGAGACGGGCCTTCGACCTTGCTCAGTCCCTCCTCAGGATGAGCGGTCTGGAAAAACGAACCACGAATGACCGACCTCTTCTCCAAGTTCGACCCCGTGATCGAGCAGCGCGAGACGCTGCTCAAGACCGGCCTCACCGATCCGTTCAACCTGGTGATGGAGAGCGTCGAAAGCCCCACCGTCGCGGTCTGCAACGGCCAGCGCACGATCCTGCTCGGCACCTACAATTACATGGGGATGACCTTCGATCCCGA
>JBDTZJ010000110.1:0-6010 GCA_040005255.1 Sphingomicrobium sp. | reverse complement strand
GAAAATCCCGGTGGCATAACCCTGCAGCAACAGGCGCGGGTCGAGGCGACTCATGGCGCTATTATGCGGCGAAGCGTTCGCTGCCTCTAGAGAATCTCGCGCACCACCTCCTGCGGCCGGCACAAGCGCACGCCCTTTGCAGTCTCGACGATGGGCCGATTGATCAGGATCGGATGGGCCATCATCGCGTCCAGCACCTCGTCGTCGGTGACGTCGGGCCGGTTGAGCGCGAGCTCGTCGGCGAGCGGCTCCTTGGCACGCAGGCCATCGCGTGGACGGATTCCGGCACGCTCGTAGAGCCGGACCAGCTCGTCGCCTCTTGGCGGGTTCGTCAGATATTCGTGGACCAACACGTCGCAGCCCGAATCGCGGAGGATGTCGAGCGTCTTGCGCGACGTGCCGCACATTGGGTTGTGATAAATTGTTGCTTTCATACGGACACTATTCCCGAAGCCGATTCAAATGGTTGAACCGGGATTTAACGCGGATTGAGCGAACTCATCCGTTTGCATTGTCCCGGTTGCGGAACGATGACGCGTCATCGTCGTTCCTGCGCTTGTAACATGCACCGTCGCCGGCGGCAGCCGTCGGCATGTGCGCATGTTCTTGCAGCTCAACTGAACGGGAGAAAGAGCGATGCGTAAATCCATTCTAGCTATGACGCTTGCCAGCACGGCCGCCCTCGGCGCGTGCGCCACCAATTCGCGGGTCGCCCAGGACGCGGCGATCGGCGGGGTCGGCGGCGCTGCCGTCGGTGCAGTAGTGCCGGGCGTCGGTATCATCGAGGGCGCGGCGGTTGGAGCGGCGATCGGCGGTCTCGCCGGTGCGATCTGGGCCGACAACAACAATGACGGCTATGTCGACGGCTACGCCTACAACGGGCAATATTATGCCGGTACGCCGCAGGGTTACGACCCGGGGACGCACAGCGTTCTCGCAGGCGCCGCGACGGGCGCGCTCGGCGGCGCCGCGATCGGTGCTGTGGCCGGCGCGGTCCTTCCCGGCGTTGGCATCCTCCAGGGCGCCGTGATTGGCGCAGCGGTTGGCGGCCTTGCCGGCGCCGTCTGGGCGGACCGGAACAACGATGGCGTGGCGGACGGATACGTCTATAACGGCCAATATTATAACGGAGCGCCCGCAGGGACGGCGGCGCCGGCGCCTGCGCCGATGCCGGCTCCGGCCCCGTCGCGGAGTGGCGAGCGCGGCTGATCCGGGCCCGTCAAAGCTCGACTTTGATGGGACAGTGATTGGAGAGCATGTGATTCGTCTGCGTATCGAGTGCACCGGCCGCTGGCCGGTGCACTTTTTTGGGAAGATCGCGCTGGCTGCCGCGGCCTTTGTTGCGGCGGGTATATCGGCCTGCGCCTCGGCAGAGGCCTCGCCGGCGTCGATGGCGATCCAGCGGCCGTTGGCGGGCCAGGGGGTTGCCGATTTCTACCGCGGGCGGGCTGAATATCCCTTCTGGCTGTCGCCAACCGCCGGAGATGCTGCCGACCAGCTGCTCGCCTTGCTGTCGAGCGCCAATGTCGATCGGCTCGATCCCGAAAAATATCACGTAGCTGCGCTCCAGCAGGCGGTCGCGGCGGCGCGCACCGGCAAGAAGAAGCACGTCGCCGAAGCCGATCGCGCCCTATCGGTGGCGTTCGTCAGCTATGTCGCGGACCTGAGGCAGGATCCCGGTGTTGGTGTGAGCTATGTCGACGCCGGTCTCAAGCCGGCGCCGCCGATGCCGCTGGCGACGCTGCTGACCGCGGCCATTGCTCCGTCGCTGTCTGATTATCTGCACTCGATGGGTTGGATGCATCCCTTCTACGCGCAGCTTCGCGACGCGCTCGCGAACCACAATTATTCGACCGACCAGCAGCGCGACCTGCTTGCGATCAACCTGCAGCGCGCACGGGCGCTGCCCGCGGGCAGGCAGCGCTACGTCCTCGTCAACGCCGCGCAGCAGCGCCTCTACATGTATGACGACGGCAAGGTCGCGGACTCGATGGTCGTCGTCGTCGGCAAGCCCAAGTGGCAGACGCCGATGCTGGCGGCCTACATCCGCTATGCCGCGCTCAACCCCTATTGGTACGTGCCGTCGGACCTCGCGGGCGAGGACGTCGGTCAGTTCGTCGTGAAGTTCGGCCTCAAATATCTCGATGATTATGGCTATGAGATCGTGTCGGACTGGACTCCCAACCCGGCGATCATCGACCCCAAGACGGTCGACTGGAAGGGCGTGGTCGACGGCAAGGTCGACGTCATGATCCGCCAGAAGCCGGGCCCGAAGAACTTCATGGGACGGATGAAGTTCATGTTCCCCAACTTGTTCGGCGTCTATCTCCACGATAATCCGCGGCGTGAGCTGTTCCTGAAGTCGGCACGCTTCTTCAGTGGCGGCTGCGTCCGGCTGGAGGATGCGCCACGCCTCGGACGTTGGCTGTTCGGGCGCGATCTCGACTGGCAGTCGGCCGGGACCGAGCAGCCGGTGCCGCTGGCACAGCCGGTGCCGGTGTACATCACCTATTTGACCGCGATGCCGGACGGCACGTCGATCGCTTATTACGACGACGTTTATGGCCGCGACGCGCCGCGGCTTGCGGCCGCCGCCAGCGCGACGAGCCTCGACGTGTCGGCGGCGAAGCCCTGATTAAATGGCCCAAGTCGCGACATAATCCAGCTGATAGGCGATCGGCCGGCCCCGGTCGTCGAGCGCGGGCAGGAAGCGCAGACGCTGCACGAGCAAGGGGCACAGGCCGGAATCGACAAAAGTATCGCCGCTTGAGCGCAGGACGCGGCAGTTGGTCGGCTGGCCCGTTGGCTCAATCCTCAGCGAGACCATGGCCCGGCCGGCCGGCATGCGACCGGCGGCCAGCGCGCGATAGTCGCCCCGGGTGAGATTGCGGACGAGCCGCGCCGGAGTGAAGCGCGAATAGTCCGCGGTACCGCCGCCTCCCGGCCCGGTCCCGGAGCCTCCGGCGCCAGTGCCGCTCCCTGCAAGAGCGGCGCCTGACAGGGCCGCACTTCCCGGGCCCGCGACCCTCGCCGCCGGGATGGGCGAAGGGACAGACAGCTTGGGCTGCGGGGCAACGACGGGCGTCGGCTGCGCCTGCTTCGCGGCCGCGCCTTCAGGCTTCTTCATCGCCTGCGGTTTGGGAGCGGGCCTCGGCTGCTGGATTGGCGGCGGCGGCGGAGGCGGAGGTTGGTCGATGGCGATGGTCGTCATCCGCTCGAAGGTCTGGCGGACGTTTCGAACGTTGAGGCCTGAGAGGAAGACCAGCGCCAGCGCGGCATGCACAGCGACAACGGCGGCGATCGCTTTCGCCTGGTCGGGCCGGTCTGCGGTTCCACGGTAGCTGGACACGTTTGCGCTCCGGCAGACAAACGCGCGTAACGGCTGAAAGTTTTAGCCGGACGCCGTGTCGTCGCGGCTGCGCTCGAGCCATCGCTCGAGCCACTTGATCGTATAGTCTCCGGCAAGGAACTCGGGGTCGCGGACGAGCTTCTGGTGAAGCGGGATCGTGGTCTTCATTCCCTCGACGACGAACTCCTCGAGCGCGCGCTTGAGGCGCTGAATGCAGCTTTCGCGGTCGCGGCCGTAGACGATCAGCTTGCCGATCATGCTGTCGTAATAAGGCGGCACGCGGTAGCCGGTATAAAGCCCGCTATCGACGCGCACGTGCATGCCGCCGGGAGCCACGTAATTCTTCACCAAGCCTGGTGACGGGGCGAAGGTCTCGGGGTCCTCGGCATTGATCCGGCATTCGATCGCGTGGCCGTGGAGCCTCACCTGGTCCTGAGTGCAGGTCAGGCCTTCCCCGCTGGCGACGCGGATCTGCTCGCGCACCAGGTCCATGTCGCTGATCATCTCGGTCACCGGATGCTCGACCTGGAGCCGGGTGTTCATTTCGATGAAGTAGAACTGGCCGTTTTCGTAGAGGAACTCGATCGTGCCGGCGCCGCGATAGCCCATCTCGGCCATCGCGTTGCGCACCCGTTCGCCCATCGCTTCGCGCTCGACGCGGCTGATCGCTGGCGATGGCGCTTCCTCGAGCACCTTCTGGTGGCGTCGCTGCAGCGAGCAGTCGCGCTCGCCGAGATGGATGGCGTTGCCGTTGCCGTCGCCGAACACCTGGAACTCGATGTGGCGCGGGTCGGCGAGATATTTCTCCATGTAGACAGTGTCGTCGCCGAAGGCGGAGCGGGCTTCGGACGCCGCCTGGCTCATCAGGCTTTCGAGCTGGTCCTCGGCCTCGACGACCTTCATGCCGCGGCCGCCCCCGCCCGAAGCCGCCTTGATCAGGACCGGATAGCCGATCTCGGCCGCCAGCTTCTTCGCCTGGGCGACGGTGGTGATCGGGCCGTCGGAGCCGGGGACAAGCGGCAGGCCGAGCTTGGCCGCGGTCCGCTTGGCCTCGATCTTGTCGCCCATCGTCTGGATATGCTCGGGCTTGGGCCCGACCCAGATGATGTTGTGGCTTTCCACGATCTCGGCGAACTGGGCGTTCTCGGACAGGAAGCCATAGCCGGGGTGGATCGCATCCGCGTGGACGATTTCGGCGGCCGAGATGATGTTGGGGATGTTGAGGTAGCTTTCGCTCGCCGGCGGCGGGCCGATGCACACGGTCTCGTCAGCCAGGCGCACGTGCATTGCGTCGGCGTCGGCGGTCGAATGGACCGCGACCGTCTTGATGCCCATCTCATGGCAGGCGCGATGGATTCGAAGCGCGATCTCGCCGCGATTGGCGATCAGCAGCTTGTTGATCTGCATCAGCCGATGATCACCAGCGGCTGATCGAACTCGACCGGCTGGGCGTCGGCGACGATAATCTTCTTTACCACGCCGCCTTCCGGAGCGGTGATCGGGTTCATGACCTTCATTGCTTCGACGATGAGCAGGGTATCGCCGGCTTTGACCGCACCGCCGACTTCGATGAACGGCTTGCCGCCGGGCTCGGCGGACATGAAGGCGGTGCCGACCATCGGCGATTTCACCGTCCTACCGGCGATCTCCTCCGCCGCCGTGCCGACATCTTCGTGGCCGCGCATCGGCGGCGCGGTCAGCGCCGGAGCAGATGCCGCCGCTGGAACGGCGCCGAACACGGGTGCGGGCTCGCGGCTGACCTTGATCCGCCGCTCGCCGTCGGCAACCTCGATTTCGGTCAGTTCGTTGGCGGTAAGCAGCTCGGCCAGCTCGCGCACCAGCGCCGGGTCGATACGCATGCCGCCGCTGATCTCGGCCGAGCCGGCGGGATTCTTCGGTTGAGCCATTCTTAATCCCTGTCCCTATCGGCGCTGCGCTCTGTCAGACGAGGGCGTTCACGTCCACCCTCAACAGGCTTGGCGGGGCTCGGCGCCGCTCCTATTGGCCGGCGCATGAGCCTCGATGCAAGCCTGGGTATCCGAGTCAACGGCGAGCACCGCCGCATACCTGGAAGCTTGAGCATCGCCGGGATGCTGAACGAGATCGGTATCGACCCCGCCAGGGTGGCGGTCGAACGAAACCTCGAGATCGTGCCGCGTTCAAGTTTCGGCGAAGTCTGCGTCGAGGACGGCGACGACTTTGAAATCGTTTGTTTCGTTGGAGGCGGTTGAGTGACGGCGCAGCAGGATATCAAGGCCGACACCTGGACGGTTGCCGGCCGCACTTTCGCTTCGCGACTGATCGTCGGCACCGGCAAGTACAAGAGCCTCGAGGAGAATGCCGCGGCGGTCGAGGCCTCCGGTGCCGAGATTGTCACCGTGGCGGTCAGGCGGGTGAACATTTCCGACCCCAACCAGCCGCGGCTGACCGACTTCATCGACCCGAACAAGGTCACCTATTTGCCGAACACCGCCGGCTGCTTCACCGCCGAGGATGCGATCCGGACGCTGCGGCTCGCGCGGGAGGCCGGCGGCTGGAACCTGGTCAAGCTCGAGGTGCTGGGCGAGGCCAAGACGCTCTATCCCGACATGCGCGAGACCCTGCGCGCGACCGACGTGCTGGTAAAGGAGGGCTTCGAGCCGATGGTCTATTGTGTCGATG
>JBDTZJ010000109.1:0-6037 GCA_040005255.1 Sphingomicrobium sp. | reverse complement strand
GCGGTCCGCACGCCGGTCGCGCGCCGCCGCCGGCGGGCAGCGGCGCGCGCGGCGTCGCTCGCCGCCGTCGTCGGTCTGCCGATCGCCTGGATCATGGCGGAACCCGCCACCGCGGTCGCCGCCGCCGTTGCCAGCGAGGCTCGGGATCTTGCCGACCTGTGGAGCCAGCGCTCGCCGGGGACCCGCACGCAAGCCGAACTGACCAAGCACGCCCGCGTCGCGAGCACGATCCGAACGCCGCCCAAGGCGCCAGCACCGGTTGGGCGCCCGACACTTCCGGGCATCCCTGCGACCGCCGAGCTCGTCGATCTGCTGCAGCCGCCGATCGCCCCGGTGGGAGTCGTGTCGGAGGGGCTGCAGCCGCCGCTCGCGCCGCCGCCGACACTCGGCGCCATCCTTGCCTCCGCCCCTGGCGATCAGGCGTTCACGCCGCCGGGGGGTGGCGGAGGCCCGCACAGCAACCCGACCGCGCAACCGCGCGAGGAGCTGCCGCTGACGAGCGCGGTTCCCGAGCCCGGAACCTGGGCAATGATGTTGACGGGATTCGGGTTGATCGCCTGGCGGCTCCGCAGGCGCCGCCCATTCGCCGGGACGGCTAGGCGCGCCGCGCGCTGACGTCGGCGCTGCCGACGACCAGCACTTCATCCCCGACCGAAACCGAGTCGAACAGCTTGGCCGCAAAGGCAGTCGGAACTCCGACGCAGCCGTGGGTCGCATAGCCCCAGCGGACGTTGCTGCCGTGGATCGAGACGCCGTCGGCGGTCAGCCGCAGCGTGTAGGGCATCGGCGCGTCATAGGTTTGCGACCGATGATCCTTGAGCTTGGCCAGCACCGGGAACTTACCGGTTGGAGTGGGCAGCCCATCGGCGCCGTAAAGGATCACCGCGGTCCCGATCTCCTGCCCGCCGCGAAAGACGGAAATGATCTGCGATTTAAGGTCGACCCGGACCCAGGTGGGGCCCTGCGGCACGCCTTTGTCGTCCCAGCGATACTCACCAAATTGCATTCGCCCGGGCACCGCGAGGATCGTGCTGACGGGACGCAGAATCAGACCCTGTGCCAGCGCTTCGCGGGCGCTTGCCGCTGCTACCGCCGTCCGGCCGGGCGGAAGCGGGGCGCGTTCGGCAGTCGGCGCGGCAGGTCGAGCCGTGGCCGGCTGGGCATGCGGACCGTTTCCGAGCGACAATGCCGCAGCCGTCGTTCCACCCAGGACGAATGCCCCGATCCCGATCAATGAACGGCGCATCGCGGGCATCACCTATTCGATGAAGCGGGCGCCCGCGCGCCCGTCGGCTGACCAGCGGATCTCCGCCTCGGCGGCGCCGCGCTTGAGGATCCTGAGCTCAACCGTCTCACCTGCCGCAAACGCGTCTTCCGAGGTGAACTGGCAGCCGGTGTAGGAGACGTCCGACACCAGGATGTCGGAGTCATGGGTCGCGCTCAGCGCGAATCCGCGCAGGCTGACCGGCCGTCGCTCGGCACGTTCGGCGAAACCATTCATCCCGCTGCTCCATCTCTCGCATCTATGGTCTACACCTTGATTACCATCCGATGGGGCCGTGCGCTGTGGCGGGGTTTCGGGTTGTGCCAAAAGCGAACGTTCGCCGAAATTTTCATTTTGTTTTGCGAATTCTAAACCGTTTTGGACGTAACCCGATCGAAAGCACCGGAAACGCGGTGCGGTGAAGCGTGACGTGTCTCTCACACGGCGCATGCGCGGGAGTTACGAATGTCTGTCCATACCAAGCTCGAACCGGCGCGGCGCACGGCTCGCAAGCGGGTGCTGATGGTGGGTGTGCTGATCACCTGCGGCGGCGCGCACCGCGTGCGGATCCGCGACTTTTCGAGCAAGGGCGCACAAATCATCGCCGAGAGTGGGCTTGCGGCCAATCGCGACGTGCTGCTGAAGCGCGGCGATCTGTGCGCCGCCGCCCACGTCGCCTGGATCAAGGGCGATGAAGTCGGCCTCACCTTCTACCGCGAGATTCCGCCAGAAGATCTGGCCGCAATCTGATTGCCGCCTACCGGCTGCCACTGGCAGCCAACCCCGTTTCCCAATAGACTGCGGGCGATGACGCGCCGGCCGCAACTGCCGATCCTCGCGCTGCTTGCTGCCGCGCTCGCCACAAGCGCGTCCGCGCACGTCACGGTCTGGCCGCAGCAAAGCGTGCCGGGCGCTCGCGAGAAATATGAGCTGCGCGTCCCCAACGAGCGCAAGTTCGACACGATCGCGATCGAATTCCGCTTCCCGCCCGCGCTGCGCGTCACCGCGGTCGAGCAGAAGCCGGGGTGGCAGGCCGAAGCGCTGCGCGATTCCTCGGGTCAGCTTACGGGCGTGCGCTGGACCGGCAGGCTTCCGCCCGAGAATTTCACCGAGTTCGGCCTGCTCGCCGTCAACCCGCCGGCGGGCGGCGACCTCGTCTTCACCGCGCTCCAGGCGTTCTCCGACGGGACGAAGGTCGAATGGTCGGGCGCCGCGGGCTCGAAGTTTCCGGCGCCGCGAGTCAGGCTGGTACCGGCCCCGCGTTGATCCGGGCGAGCGAACGATAGGCGCGAATGACGCTTTCGGCCGCGTCGTCCCAGCGGAATGCGGCGCTGGCGATTCGCGCCGCTTCGCCAAGCGCGCTGCGCGCCTGCGCATCGCCTGCCAGCCGAGCGACTTCGGCGACGAAACAGTCGATGTCTTCGGGTGGGCACAGCAGCCCGCTCCGGCCGTGCTCGATCAGGGCCTGCGCGCTTTGGGTTGCCGACGCCACGACCGCCAGCCCCGCCGCCATAGCTTCGAGCATGACATTGCCGAACGCCTCGGTCCGGCTCGGGTGGATCAGGACGTCGGCGCTGGCGATCGCCCCGGCAAGGTCAGGGCCCTCGAGATGGCCCGTCAGAATTGCGTCCTCCAGCACGTCGAACGCGCCCTGCGCCGGCCCTGCGCCGACGACCAGCGGCTTCACGGCGACGCCTAGCGCGCGCAGCCGCTGCACGATCGCGACGAAGTCGTTGACCCCTTTTTCGAGCACCAGGCGGCCGAAGAACAGCACGACGACATCCTCGTCGCGCCATCCGCGGGTGCGTCGCCAATCGAGGTCGCGCCGCCGCGGGTTAAACAGGTCGCGATCGACGCCGCGGCTCCACAGGCTCACCGCTTCGTCGCCGCGCAGGCGCTTCAGCTCGGCGACGATTGCCGGAGTGGGCGCAAGCACGTGATCGCACCGCCGATAGAAGCGGCGGAGATGCGCTTCGGCGGGGGGCCGCGCCCATCCCAGCCCATAAAAATCGAAATAGGTCTCGAAGCGGGTGTGCAGGCTGGCGACGACCGGCACGCCGAGCTTCTTGGCAAAAGTCTGCGCGCGCGTGCCCAGGATATCAGGGGTCGACAAATGGATGAGGTCCGGAGCGAACCGTCGGACGTCCTCGCGCACCGCTCGCGGCAGGCCCGGCGCGAGCCGGAACTCGGTCCGGCCCGGCAACGGAATCGACGGCACTGCGACGAGGTCTCCCGCCGGCTTGAATGCCGGGGTGTCAGTGACCGGCGAATAGACCCGGTACTTGAAGCCGTTGCGCTCGGCATAAGCGACAAGGCGGTTCAGCGCCTGGTTCGCGCCCTCGCGCAAATAGTTGTAATTGCCCGAGAACAAGGCGACCCGCATGGCGCGCATCACAGCCGGCGGAAGTTGAGGACCGCGTTGAGCAGGAACACGGTCAATCCGGCGATCACCGAGACCGAGCGACGAGATAGTTGACCGGAGTCCAGCGGATCATCGCGGCGAACAGGGTGATGGTGATGACGAAGCCGATTGCGGCGTTGATGAGGAAATAGACATAGCCCGACGCGAACGCGCGTTCGGTCCCGCGAAAGATCCAGCTGCGGCCGAAGCCGTAATGGATCGAATTGGCGATGACGAAGGCCAGCGCCGCGGCCGCCACCTTGCCCATCCCGCCGCGCTCGACCAGTGCCCACAACAGCACGATGTCGAATGCGAAGATGCCGCAGCTGACGACGGTATTGCGCGCGAGCATCCGTCCCGCGCGCCGCGAGAACAAGCGGCGGATCAGCCCGCCGCCAGCGCGCCGGTGCTCCGCAAGATCGGTCAGCGCACCGCCGCCTCGGAGACCGCCGCCGGGTCGCCGCGCTCGTCCTCTTCGTCGGCGAAGCGCCTGCGTCGCTCGAGGCTCGGGTGCAGGAACAACATTGGCAATTTCAGGAACAAGAGCTCGGAATGGATGAACCCGTCGACAATCCGCTCCCACCAGCGTTCGCGGCGGCCGCCATGGACGTCCAGCCAGCCTTCATAGGGTTCCCAGTGGCTGGGCTCGTCCTGCTCGATGATCCGGAAGATCTTGGTCAGCGGCCGATCGCTCAGCACATGCGCGTTGCGCAGCAGGATCTCGACCTGATTGTAGCCGCGCTTCTCGGTCAGCGAGATGACCCGGCACATGCGTCCAAAAAGGTCGTCACTGTTCACAACCCGCATCTTGTCGAGATCGTCGATGCGCTTGCCGAACATGATCTTAACGAAGCGGTCGATGTGGCCGCACGCACCGTCGATCGCAAAAGGCATGATTCCGCGGCGCTCGAACCAGCGGCGGAACATCACATAATGTTTGTGTTCGTCGGCTCGGTGCTTCTCGATTTTGGCGATCAGCCGGTGATCGTCCGGCCAACGCATTCGAACCGCCGCGAGCAAATCGTCGATCGCCGTGTAACCGCGATGTTCGTTGTAGATGTAGATCGACCCCAGGAGGTCGAGATAACGCTCGCGAAACCACATACGCATGCCCGGCAGCCTAGGGCGAGCTCCACCCAAGTTCAATTACCGCAAGGCTTCGGAGCGTCCGCGCTGTTGCAATGCGGCAAATCCACAGGATTTTTGTGTTGACGGATCATTTACCGGCTTGCGTCTCACCGCGGTTGAGGCACAATAGATGGTAGCGAACGAGGGGGGGACACTCAACAACTGGTGTTTGGGCGCCGGAATGCCTATATTCCGGTGACGGGAAAACTCGTCCCCGCTTTCCACAGGGAGCGGGGCCGAAAAGCCCCCGAAGAGCGCGAAAACCGGCTAGGATGCCCCCAATGGCTCCGAGTCGAACAAGTCAGGAACAAACGGTCCTCGACAGGGCCGATGAAGGACGGGGTAGCGCCATGGATTTCTCGACCGGCTCACAAGTAGCGAGCGACGACGTTTCGACGGTCACCTCCAGCAGCAAGGCGGTCCACGCGCCGCGCTTCGACGTCACGACCGACGCCAAGCGCGACGATCTCCTGACCGAATTCGGCAAGGACACGCTCAAGGACCGCTATTTGCTCCCCGGCGAAAGCTTCCAGGATTTGTTCGCGCGGGTCGCAGCGGCCTATTCGGACGACGCGGATCATGCGCAACGCGTCTACGATTATATCTCCAAGCTGTGGTTCATGCCGGCGACGCCGGTGCTGTCGAATGGCGGCACCGGTCGCGGCCTGCCGATCAGCTGCTATCTGAACAGCGTCGACGACAGCCTGCAGGCGATTACGGAAATCTGGAACGAGAACGTCTGGCTCGCCTCGAAGGGCGGAGGCATCGGCACCTACTGGGGCCGCGTCCGCGGTATCGGCGAGCCGGTCGGCCTCAACGGCAAGACCAGCGGCATCATTCCGTTCGTCCGGGTAATGGACTCGCTCACGCTCGCGATTTCTCAAGGCTCGCTGCGCCGCGGCTCGGCGGCGGTCTATCTCGACGTCTCGCACCCCGAGATCGAGGAGTTCCTCGAGATCCGCAAGCCGTCGGGCGACTTCAACCGCAAGGCGCTTAACCTCCACCACGGCGTGCTCGTCACCGACGAGTTCATGGAAGCCGTCCGGCAAGGCGCCGAGTTCATCCTGCGGAGCCCGAAGGACGGCTCGGAGCGCGGCAAGGTCGACGCGCGCTCGCTGTTCCAGAAGCTGGTCGAGACCCGGCTTGCGACCGGCGAGCCCTACATCATCTTCATCGACGCGGTGAACAGGGCGATGCCCAAGCATCACCGCGACCTCGGCCTCAAGGTCTCGACTTCCAACCTC
>JBDTZJ010000012.1:0-20606 GCA_040005255.1 Sphingomicrobium sp. | reverse complement strand
ATTCGAGGTCGCGCTCGGGCGGGCTGTCGGAGAGCATGAACCAGCGCACCGCGTCCGCGCCATATTTGGCGAGGATCGGCTCGGGGTCGACCGTATTGCGCTTGGACTTGGACATTTTCTCGACGCGGCCGGGAGTGACCGGATGGCCGCTCTCGATGTGGACCCAGTCGTCGCCGTCCTTCGCGACCTCGTCGGGGCTCAGCCAGCTGCCATCGCCCGCGCGATAGGTCCCGTGCGTGACCATGCCCTGAGTGAACAGGCCCTTGAACGGTTCGTCGACCGAGATCTCGCCGAGCCGCTGCAGCGCGCGCGTCCAGAAGCGCGCGTAGAGAAGGTGCAGGATCGCATGCTCGACCCCGCCGATATATTGCCCGACCGGAAGCCATTTCTCCGCCTCGGCGCGGTCGAACGGCTTGTCGGACGGCTGGCTGGCGAAGCGGATGAAGTACCAGCTCGAATCGACGAAGGTGTCGAGCGTGTCGGACTCCCGCGTCGCCGCGCCTCCGCAACCCGGGCAATCGACATGCTTCCACGTCGGGTGCCGGTCGAGCGGATTGCCGGGCGCTTCGAAGTCGATGTCGTCAGGGAGAATGACCGGCAGCTGATCGCGCGGCACCGGGACCGCGCCGCACTTCTCACAATGGATGATCGGGATCGGCGTGCCCCAGTAACGCTGGCGCGACACGCCCCAGTCGCGCAGCCGGTACTGGACGGTGCCGTGGCCCCAGCCGGCGGCTTCCGCCCGACGGATCACCTCGACGGTCGCCTGCTCGGTGGTCAGGCCGTCGAGGAAGCGCGAATTGACCGCGACTCCTGGCGTGTTGTCGGCGGCGTCGCCGATCGGCTCGGAGGCGCGGTCGGCACTCTCCGCGACGACGCGCAGGACCGGGAGATGACATTGCCTGGCAAATTCGAAGTCGCGCTGATCGTGCGCCGGCACACCGAAAATCGCGCCGGTGCCATAGTCCATCAGCACGAAATTCGCGATGTAGAGCGGCAGGCGCCATTCGGGCTCGAGCGGGTGGACGACCTCGACCTTAGTCGTGAACCCTTTCTTTTCGGTCGTTTCGACCTCGGCGGCGCTGGTTCCGCCGGCCTTGCACTCCGCGACGAACGCCGCCGCCTTGGGATCGGAAGCGGCAACGGCCTGAGCGATCGGATGGTCGGCCGCAACCGCGACGAAGCTCGCTCCGAAGATCGTGTCGGGCCGAGTCGTGAACACTTCGACGGAGTCGATCCCCGCAGCCGGCGCGGCGAGGCGGAAGCGGAATTGCAGGCCTCGGCTCCTGCCGATCCAATTCTCCTGCATCAGCCGGACCTTGTCGGGCCAGTCATCGAGCGTCTGCAGGCCCTCGAGCAGGTCGTCGGCGAAATCGGTGATCTTGAGGAACCATTGGGCGAGCTTGCGCCGCTCCACCATCGCGCCCGAGCGCCAGCCCCTGCCGTCGATCACCTGCTCATTGGCGAGCACGGTCATGTCGACCGGGTCCCAATTGACCTCGCTCGCCTTGCGATAGACCAGGCCGGCGTCGAACAGGTCGAGGAACAGCGCCTGCTCGTGGCCATAGTAAGAGGGGTCGCAGGTCGCGAGCTCCCGGTTCCAGTCGAGCGCGAAGCCGAGCCGCTTCAGCTGCTCGCGCATCGCGTCGATATTCGCCCGCGTCCACTCGCCCGGGTGGACCTTGCGTTCCATCGCCGCATTTTCAGCCGGCATGCCGAAGGCGTCCCAGCCCATCGGGTGCAGCACTTCCATGCCCTGCATCCGCCGGTAGCGGGCGAGCACGTCCCCCATCGTGTAGTTGCGGACGTGGCCCATGTGGATGCGCCCCGAAGGGTAGGGGAACATCTCCAGGACATAGGTCTTCGGCTTGTCGCTCTCGCTATCGGCGCGGAAGCATTGCGCCTCGTCCCACCGCGCCTGCCAGCGGCGGTCGGCCTCAGCCGCGTTGAACCGGCTGCTCATTTCGGATGAGTCACCCCCGGACGGTGGCGCGACGCAGGTCCCGGGCGCGAGTCAGGATGATGTCCTCGAGCTTCTGGACGGTCGCGGCACTCACCGGCGCATCGTTCCAGGCGCCGTTCTGATAGACCTGCTTGGCCGCCGAGACCTTCAGCGCATCGGCGCGCAGGTCCGGGTCGAGCACCGCGACGGTGAGCTTGACGCGTTCGGTCGGCACCTTCGGGTTGCGGTACCAGTCGGTGATGATCACGCCGCTGTTCGGGTTGGCCTGGACCAGCGGCGCGAACGACACGGTGTCGATCGCCGCCCGCCACAAATAGGAGTTGATTGCCAGCGTCGTAACCTGCGACGGCGCCAGCTGGGTCGGCAGGTTGCGGTTGCGCGAGCAGCCGGGAGTGGCGAGAGCCAGCACCATCAGGGCGGCGGTCGTATGAAGGCGATTCATTTGGGGTCCTCGAGCATCGGGAAAACGGGGTTTCGAGCGTTATAGAAGGTCAAGCCCCGCCCGCAAGCATGTGCCGCTGGTGGACTCGATTGTGCCCTGCCGGCAACAGGAGTCGAATGAATCGATTCGGCTCATGGAACCTTGAGCCGAGTCTGACTATATCCACCTTCGACAGGAGTTCATTGTGCTCAGAGTCGCGCAGCGTAAGGGGTCCAGGTTGGTTGCGGCAGTTGCCGCTGCCGGTCTTTTGCTGACTCCCGCGATCGCGACCAGCATGCCGGCGAAGAAGCGCGCGGCCGCCGTGGCGCTGAGCTTCGATCCGGTCTCAGCCTTCACCCCGGCCAATGCCGACCCCAAGCTCGCCGCGGCGCTGTCCAGCAGGGGGCTGGCGCTGGCCGACTTCAAGTTCACGCCGGCAGCCGCAAAGAACCGGCCGTCTCAGGTGCGGGTCGCGATCCGGGCGCGGACCGTCGCGCCGACACAGCTGGCGTCCGCGCCGGTGAGCACGCTCAACCAACTCACGCCGACGGGCTATAACCTCGGCGTCGCGGTCGGCTGGCGGCGGTTCGCCGTGGCTGGCAACGTCGCCCAGGACAAGAGCGCCGATCAGGCGATTGGCGGTCGCGAGAGCGCCCTTATCGGCGTCAGCTACTCGCTCAACAATCGGTTGAGCACGCGCGTCGCTGTCGGCGCCGAGCGGACATCGGGCAACCCGCTGCTGGCGCTTCGCCGGGGCGACAATGTCTCGCTCGACGCCGGCGCATCCTTCTCGCTGTCGCGCCGGATCGCGCTGACCGGCGGCGTCCGCTACAACATTGAGCGCGACCGACTCACTGCGCTGCAGGACCAGCGCCGCGACAGCCAGGCGGTTTACGTCGGCACCGCGTTCAAGTTCTAACGCCGAAATTCCTGCCCAACTCGTGAAGGCCAAGCGTTGAACGCGCTTGTACTCTCGCCTTCCTGCGCCGCACGTCTGGCGGCGCCTCATGCCGGTTCCTATAGCGCCTCGCCATGAGCAACGCCGCCGACCGGCTCGCGCGGATCCGCGACGACATTGCCAACGCGGCATCGTTGGCCAAGCGCGATGCGAACGAGATCGCGCTCGTCGCGGTCAGCAAGGGCCGCGGCGTCGAGGAGATCGAGCCGCTGATCGCCGCCGGGCAGCGCGACTTCGGCGAAAGCCGGGTGCAGGAGGCGCTCGCCAAATGGCCGGCGCTGCTGGCGCACCAATCCGGCCTGCGGCTCCACGGAATCGGGCAACTGCAGTCGAACAAGGCGGCCGAGGCGGTGCAGCTGTTCGATGTCATCCATTCGCTGGACCGCTCGTCCCTGCTCAACGCGCTGTTCAGGGAGAGCGAGAAGTCCGGGCGGTTTCCGCAGGTCTATGTCCAGGTGAATATCGGTGAGGAGGAGCAGAAGGGGGGTTGCCCGCTCGGCGAGGTTGCACCGCTGGTCGACGCCGTCCGCGCTTCGCCCCTGCCGCTCGCGGGACTGATGGCCATTCCCCCGCTCGGGCTCGAGCCGGCGCCGTTCTTTGCTCTGCTCGCCGAGCTTGCGCGGCGTCATGACGTCACTGGCCTGAGCATGGGAATGTCCAATGATTTCAAGGCAGCGGTAATGCTCGGCGCGACCGCGGTTCGCGTCGGCACGGCGCTGTTCGAGAGCTGACGCTTTATTCAACCGGGGTGCCAAACCGGTTGACCTTGGCACGCCACGCCGCGAGACCGGTCCGACGAGGAGGCACGGTTGAAAGTCCTGTTCTATGGCCGTCTTGCCGATGCGATCGGGCGCGAGATCGAAGTCGCGGCGCCCGGCGGCTGTTCGGTGGGCGAAGTCCGGCGACGAGTCGCGGCAAGCCATGGCGCCGCGGCGGCTGAGCTGGACCGGTCCAGAACGCTGATTGCCAATCGCCTCGTCGGCGATGACCAGCCCGTCGATGAGGCCGACGAGCTCGAATTCCTGCCGCCGGTGTCGGGCGGATGAGCGTCGTCGCGCTACTCGAAGCAGACGTGCTCGACCCGCAGCTGGAGCTCGCGGAGCTGACCGAAGCGGCGCGCGGCGACGGCGCGATCGTCACCTTCGTCGGACTGGCGCGCCCCGAATCGAAAAGCGGCGAGGCGGTCGATGCCTTGGTGCTCGATCATCATCCAACGCTGACGCGCCAGTCGCTCGAGGACATTGCGGTCGCCTGCGCCGAGCGCTTCGACGTCAGTCATGTCCGCGTCGTCCACCGCTGCGGCACGATCCCCGCCGGCGAGCCGATCGTCTTTGCGGGCGCGGCCTCGATCCACCGCCGCGCGGCGTTTGAGGCGGCAGATTATCTCATGGACCGGCTGAAGACCGAGGCGGTGTTCTGGAAACGCGAGGTCGGGGAGAGCGGTTCGGCCTGGGTCGAGCCGACTGAGGCCGACTTGGCCGACCGTGACCGCTGGGGCTGATTCATGGCCGGGATCGACGACAGCCTCCCGTTCCATCCGCTGCGGATCGCGGTGCTGACCGTCTCGGACACGCGGACTTCGGCAACCGACACGTCGGGCGCGCTGCTGGTCGAACGCCTGACGGTGGCGGGCCATGACCTCGCGGGCAAGGCGATCGTGGCCGACGATGTGGACGCGATTCGCGCCCAGGTGCGCGCCTGGGCCGAGGACCCGCAAGTCGACGTCATCATCTCGACCGGCGGGACTGGGTTCGCGCCGCGCGACGTCACGCCCGAGGCGGTGAAGCCGCTGTGCCGCCGTGAGATGGACGGGTTCGCAACGCTGTTCCATTTGGCGAGCCACGGCACGGTCGGGCTCTCAACCCTGCAGTCACGCGCCTTTGCCGGGCAGATCGGCGACACCTTCATCTTCTGCCTGCCCGGCTCGACCGGGGCTTGCCGCGACGGTTGGGACGTGGTGCTCAGGGATGAGCTCGACAGCCGCTACCGGCCTTGCTCGCTGGCCGGGCTAGTGCCGCGGCTCTGTGAGCTGGTGCTCTCATGAGCGGTCTTAGCCATGTCGACGAAGCTGGCCGAGCGCGCATGGTCGACGTGTCGGACAAGCCGGCGACGGTGCGGACCGCCACGGCGCGTGGCACCCTTACCTGCAGGGCGGAGACGCTGGAGCAGGTGCGGGCCGGGACCGCTCCCAAAGGGACCGTGGTTCAAACCGCCGAGCTTGCCGGAGTGATGGCCGCGAAGCGCACAGCAGAGCTGATCCCTTTGTGCCATCCCGTGCCGCTGACCCATGTCGAGGTGCGGATCGAAATCGACGATTCGCTTTCCGGCTTTCGCGTCGAATCGGAGGTGCGGACCAAAGCCGAAACGGGCGTCGAGATGGAAGCGCTGACCGCCGTTGCGGTCGCCGGTCTGACCCTGTTCGACATGTTGAAAGCAATCGACAGGACAATGGTGATCGGCGGGGTCGAAGTGACCTCGAAGAGCGGCGGCAAGTCCGGAAGCTGGCTCAGGTAAAGAGCAGCTTCGCTCCGGCGACGACGAGCACCGCCCCCAGTGTCCGCAGCAGCCACGGCCGCGGCAGCCGTTCGACTCCGAGCCAGGTGCCGAGCAGTGCGCCGCCGCCGACCGCGAGGAGGAATAGGGGTAGCTGGCTCGGCAGGTGGCCGACCGACGCGGCATTGCCGACGAGCCCCGCGATCGAGTTAAGCAGGATGAAAGCGGCGACGACGCCGGACGTGCGCCGCGGCTCCTCCCAGGCGTTGAGGATGATCAACGGGCTCAGGAAAATGCCGCCGCCGGTCCCGGTGAGGCCTGCGAGCAGGCCGAGCACTGCACCGGCGGGCAGGCTCATCCACGGTGGCGGCGCCTTGGTTTCCCGCTCGGCTAGCGCCTTTGGCTGCCACAGCAGCCGTAGCGCGGCGGCCCACAGCAGGAGCCCGACCAGCGGCTTGTAATAGATGGCCGGCAGGTGGATCCCGCCGCCGATGAACGCGGCAGGCGTGGCGGTCAGCGCGAAGGCAAGCACCAGCTTCCAGTTGGTCAAGCCGCCCCGCGCGTAACGCCAGGTGCCGAAGCCGGCGACCAGCAGGTTCAGCGCCAGTGCGGTCGGCTTCATTACCTCGGGCGCGACCGAGAACAGCGCCATCGCCGCGATATAGGCCGACGCGCCGCCATGGCCGACGCTCGAATAAAGCGCCGCGCCGAGCGCGAACAGCAGGCACAAGGCGACGACGGTGGTGATGTCCACGTTGCGCTACTGCCGATTTTTGAAAGTGCTGTCGCCCTTCGCTCCGCTCGTGCGCCCCAGTTTCGAAACTGCCCTCGGCAGTTCGCGAAACTGGAGCGGGCGAAGGGATTTGAACCACGCGCGCAGGCGCTTGCGCCGGAGCGCTAACAAACAGCCCGAGGGTTCGATGTCGTGAGGGTTGGAAGCTGGAGCGGGCGAAGGGATTCGAACCCTCGACCCCAACCTTGGCAAGGTTGTGCTCTACCCCTGAGCTACGCCCGCTCTGAGCTGACGCCGGAAGCTCGCCCGGCGGAGGTGAGGCGCGCGCCTAGCATGGTCGCGCGCGCCCCCGCAAGGGAGGTTCGTGCCGCTTGTGGCGGCAATCGTAGCCGCCCATATGGGCGCCAAATCATGCATTGGAAGGTCAGCGTTGGCGACACTGGGACTAAGCGAAGCCGAGCGCGAATCGATCGAACGCTTCGAGCGCGACGTCATCCACCCGTCGATGACTTCGCTCGTCATCCTCGACTTTTGGGCCGAGTGGTGCGGACCGTGCAAGCAGCTCTCGCCGGTGCTCGAAAAGGTCGCGGCCGACTATGCCGACAAAGGCGTCAAGCTCGCCAAGATCGACGTCGACCAGGAGAAATTGCTGGCCTCCCAGTTTCGCGTCCAGTCGATCCCGACGGTCTATGCCATCTACCGCGGACAGCCCGTCGCCGACCTCACCAACTATCGCAGCGAAGGCCAGATCAAGAAGGCTCTCGACCAGCTGCTTGAGCAGCTCAAGATCGATCCGGAAGGCGCAACGCCCAAGGCCGAGGTCGAGCCGCTGATCGCGATGGGCGAGCAGGTCCTGGGCGAGGGTGATGGCGCGCGCGCCGCAAACATTTTCCGCCAGGTGCAGGACATGGCGCCGGACAATGCGGAAGTGATTGGCGGGCTCGTTCGGGCCCTGGTGGCGGCGGGTGAAACCGCCGAGGCGCGCGAAATCCTCGACGGGCTCGCCGAGGAACTGGCGAAGAAGCCGGAGATCAGCCGCGCCCGGGCCGCGCTCGAAGTCGCGTCGGCACCGGCGGTCGACACGTCGGCGCTCGAATCGCGCCTGGCCGCCAACCCTGACGATCATGAAGCGAGGCTAGAGCTCGCCTCGGCCAAGATGACCTCCGACCGTGATGCTGCCGCGGATGCGCTGCTCGAGATCATCCGCCGTGACCGCGAGTGGAATGACGGGGCGGCACGCCAGCGTTTCCTCCAGCTGCTCGAAGCGCAGGGCCTCGAAGACCCCTGGTCGAGCGCGCAACGCCGCCGCCTCTCGGCGGTGCTGTTCACGTGAGCCGGACGCTGCGCGTTCCGCTGTTCCCGCTTCCCGGTGCGATCCTGTTCCCGCGCTCGCAGCTGCCGCTGCACATCTTCGAGCCGCGCTATCGCGAGATGGTCCGCGACGCGATCGACGGCGTCGGCCGCATCGCGATGATCCAGCCGCACCGTCTCGACGACGATAACCGGGCGCCGCTTTATGCGGTGGGGTGCATCGGCGAGCTGGTCGGAGTCGAGGAACTGGAGGACGGGCGCTTCAACATCGTGCTGCTCGGCTCAAACCGTTTCCGGCTGGTCCGCGAAACCGAGATCGATACCGCCTACCGCTGTGCGGAGGTCGACATCGAGGCGTTCGATGACGACGAGCCGCCCCCGCTACCGCTCGTGCAGCGCGCCGAGGTCGAGCGCGAAGCGCGCCGGCTCGGCGATGCGATGGGCCTCGCGGTCGACTGGGGGGCCGTCGCACGGCTCGACGACGAAATGCTGGTGAATGCGATCGCCCAGGTCGCGCCGTTCGACGTCGGCGCCAAGCAGGCGCTGCTCGAGCAGGCGACGCTCGACGGGCGCGCCGACCTGCTGGTGCAGCTGATGCAGTTCCACCGCATGGCGGTCAGCGGCGGCGTCGAGATCGAACCGACGCTGCAATAGCTAGATCGGCAACCCCCTGAGCAGCAGCGGCAGCTCGCCGCTGGTGCCGCGCGCTTCGTTCATCAGCCGGTTGCGAAGTGGCGAGATGCGCCCGACCAGCCCCATGCCGAAACGGCGGATTGCAGAGGCGGCGGTGCCGGGGATGCCGTAGATCCGCGTCAGGCTGTCGGTGGCGAAGGCGACGGACAGCGAGTCGAGCGAGCGCCAGCGCTGATAGCGCTCGAGCAAAATCTGATCGCCGAGGTCCAGCCCGAGCCGCGCGCCTTCGACGAGCACTTCCGCCAAAGCGGCGACGTCGCGAAAGCCGAGGTTCAATCCTTGGCCGGCTATCGGGTGGATCGCATGCGCCGCATCGCCAACCAAAGCGAGGCGCTTGGCCGTGATTTGCCCCGCATGATGGAAGCCGAGCGGAAAGGACGAGCGTGGCGCGAGCATTTCGACTCGCCCAAGGAACCCGCCCATCGCCGCCTCGGCCTCGGCGGCGAAATCCTCATCGCTCAGCGACAGCCAACCTCCCGCATCCTCCTCAGGGACCGACCAGACGATGGCCGATCGGTGGCCGAGCGTGTCGTCGTTCATCGGCAGCAGCGCGAACGGGCCTGTCGGGTAGAAGATCTCGTAGGCGACATGCTCGTGCGACCGCTCGTGGCGCAGCACCGAGACGATCGCCTGATGATCGTATTTCCACCGCGCGACATTGATCCCTGCCGCTTCGCGCGTCTTCGAATTGCGGCCGTCGGCGGCGACCAGCAGCGGCGCGGAGAGCTTGCGGCCATCCTCCAGCGCAACGATGACGCCGTGCTCGCCGCGCTCGACGCTGGCAACGCGCGACTTCCACAGCGGCCAGAGGTTTTTGCCCGCCTCGGCGCGCGCGTGGAGCGCGGCGCGGAGATTTCGGTTTTCGTGCATGAACCCCAAGGGCTCTCCGTCGTCGGGGTCGAAGTGGAGCCCACCGGGCTTCAGCCCGTCGGCGACGGCGATCCGCCAGATCGGGCATCCGGCCTCAGCGAGGTGACCGGAGACTCCGATCGTCTCGAGCATCCGCATCGAGCTCGACGACACCGCGCTGGTGCGCCCGTCGAAGCTCGCGTCCGTGCGTGGCGACGGGTCGGCGGGGTCGACGACGATCGCGGAAAGGCCGCTCGAATCGAGCGCGGAAGCGAGCGCCAGTCCGACCAGCCCGCCGCCGAAAATGATCAGGTCCGCGCGGTCCATGACGGCGGCCCCTACCCCGTTCGTCGCAGCCGCGCCACGTCCTCGCTTGACCGAGGACTCCGGGTGGGGGATTCTATGCGGCAACTTGTTGGGGGTGGGACATGGCAACCGTGGCGACGCGCGCACCCAAGCGCGACTTGGCGCCTGACTGGCGGGACGCGCTGCGCGAAGCGGTGCGCCGGTTCGCCGTGCGCAGCTGGGGTATCCTCCTCGTCGGGCTCGGCCTGGCGGGGGCCGTAGCCCTGGCGACGCATAATTCCAACGATCCGTCGCTGAGCACGGCCGCCGGTGGTCCCCCGACCAACTGGCTCGGCGCCTTCGGGGCTTATGCCAGCGATGTCCTGCTTCTGTTGTTCGGGCTCGGCGGGGCCTTCCTGCTCCCGGTTGTCGCCATTGCCGGCTTGCGGATGATCCGGCTGGAGCCGGCCGGCCGCACCGGCCGCGGCCTGTTGCTTGCGGCGACGGGCGCCCTGCTCCTCGGCATTGCGCTCGGCCTCACCAGCGAATCCTCGGTATCGGGGCTCCCCGCCGGCTGGGGTGGGGCGATCGGCCTCGCCGCAGCCCATGGCGTGGACGCGGGCCTCGGGATGATTGCCAATCCCCAGGTCGAAGGCCCCGCTCGCTTCGCCGGCCTGCTGCTGTTTGGGCTTTCGGGCCTTGTGGTCGGATATCTCGCTCTTGGCCTGACTGAAGACGAGCGCGCGTGGCTTACCAGCCTGTTTCGCCGCACTCCGCGCGAACGGCGAGCCGCGCCACGCAAGACCGAAATCGTAGAGGACCTGGCCTTCCCCGCGGCTCCGCCCCGGTCCAAGCCGACCGTTGCCGTGGCCGAGCCGGCAAGAGCGATTGCACCGGCAGGCCGCGGCGCGGGGCGCAAGCCCTCCAGTGTCCAGCCGACGCTAGCGCTCGGCGACAGCTATCAATTGCCAACCGTCGACCTGCTTGCGCCTCCGCCCAGGGAAACGCGCCAGCACATCGACCGGGCCGGCCTCGAACGAAACGCCCGCCTCCTCGAGACGGTGCTCGAGGATTTCAACGTGCGCGGCGACATCGTCGAGGTGCGGCCCGGCCCGGTGGTCACGATGTACGAACTCGAGCCGGCGAGCGGCATCAAGGCCAGCCGGGTGATCGCGCTTGCGGACGACATCGCCCGCAACATGTCGGCGCTGTCGACGCGTGTCGCGACCATCCCCGGCCGTAACGTCATCGGCATCGAGTTGCCCAACCCCAAGCGCGAGATGGTGTCGCTGTCGGAGCTGATTGCCAGCCAGGCGTTCGACGACCAAAACATGTCGCTGCCGCTGATCCTCGGCAAGAATATCGCCGGCGATCCGGTGATTGCCGACCTTGCGCCGATGCCGCACCTGCTCGTCGCCGGCACCACCGGATCGGGCAAGTCGGTCGGCCTCAACTGCATGATCCTGTCGCTGCTCTACCGGTACGGTCCGGACCAGTGCAAACTGATCATGATCGATCCCAAGATGCTCGAACTGAGCATGTACGACGACATCCCGCACCTGCTGTCGCCAGTGGTCACCGAGCCGGGCAAGGCGATCCGCGCACTCAAATGGACGGTCGAGCAGATGGAGGAGCGCTATCGGATGATGGCGAACCTGGGCGTGCGCGCGTTGCCGAGCTTCAACGCCAAGGTGCGCGAGGCCAAGGCCAAGGGCGCCAAGCTCGGCCGCCGCGTCCAGACCGGCTATGACGCCGACACCGGCCAGCCGCTCTACGAGACTGAGCAACTCGAATATGAGGTGCTGCCCCAAATCGTCGTCGTGGTCGACGAGCTCGCCGACCTGATGATGACCGCCGGCAAGGAGGTCGAGTTCCTGATTCAGCGGCTCGCCCAGAAGGCGCGCGCCGCCGGTATCCACCTGATCATGGCCACGCAGCGGCCGTCGGTCGACGTGATCACCGGCGTGATCAAGGCCAATTTGCCGACCCGAATCAGCTTCCAGGTGACAAGCAAGATCGACAGCCGCACCATTCTTGGCGAGCAGGGCGCCGAGCAGCTGCTGGGGAAGGGCGACATGCTCTACATGCCCGGCGGCAAGCAGGTCATCCGCGTCCACGGCCCATTTGTCAGCGACGAGGAGGTCCGCGCGGTCGCCGAGCATTGGCGCAGGCAGGGCACGCCCGATTACGTCCAGGCCGTCACCGAGGAGCCCGAGGACGGCGGCTATCTGTTCGATGGCCAGCCGACCGGCGAGGACGATGCCGAGACCCAGCTTTACCGCAAAGCGATCCAGATCGTCGCCGAGAGCCAGAAGGCCTCGACCTCCTACCTCCAGCGCCAGCTTCGCGTCGGCTACAACAGCGCGGCGCGGCTGATCGAACGAATGGAGAAGGATGGGCTGGTCGGCCAGCCGGACCATGTCGGCCGCCGCGAAGTGCTGATCGACCCCGACGGGCATCCGATCTAGGGCTGGCGGCCTAAGGCTGAACGGTACGGAACCGGAAGGTTCAGAGCGCATTCAACGGGCAAGCGCCAGGTTCGTGCGTCAGACCCCAGGAGTTTGCGAATGACCCCGATTACGACCCTTGCGCGCGCCCTGGTGCCGGCAGTGCTGATTGCGGCCGCGCCAGCGCCCGATCTCGCCAGGTTGAAGGCGCATTTGTCGGCGGTCCAGACGATGGCCGCCAACTTCACCCAGACCGATGCGAAGGGCCGAACCGACAACGGCACGCTTCAGCTCAAGCGGCCCGGCCGGGTGCGCTTCGAATATACGGGTGGCGGCCTGCTGCTGGTGGCGGACGGGTCGAAGCTCGCCTTCCTCGACTATTCGGTCGGGCAGAAGAGCGTCTACCCGCTGGGCAAGACGCCGCTCGGCCCGCTGCTCTCGGGCTCGCCCGACTTCAACGGCAAGGCCGAGATCCTGCCCAGCGCCGACAGCCGGGTGGTCGTCGCACGCGCCAAGAACGCATCGCAATATGGCCAGCTGACGCTGGCTTTCCTGCGCAATCCGTCGGCGCCGGGCGGCCTCCAGCTGTACGGCTGGACGGCGATCGACCCGCAGAACCACCGCACGACCGTCAGATTGTCGGACGTCCGCTACAATGTCGCGGTTGCGGAGGGCGCGTTCACCTACGCGGAGCCGAAGAAGCGCGCGAGGAACTGAGGAGAGGGGTGCCTCAGCCCGCAGCGCGCTCGTTAGATGACAAAAGTTTCACTTCGATACCCGTTCATCGCAATGTCAGGCACGGCTACCTAAATAAGTGAGTGGTGCTGCAGTGCCCGGGGTTTCCCCCTGTTACCCAGGTCCGCAGCACCCCTTGCGTGACAACGCTCGGTCGGCCCTCGCTCCATGCCCCCGGAGCGGGGGCCTTTTGCTATTGGGGGTGACGGGGTTAAGCGCCGGGTGTGACTCAACGGCTCAAGATCGCATCATGGAACATCAACTCGGTGCGCGCGCGCATCGGGCTGGTCGAGCGGCTGATCTCCGAAGAGCAGCCCGACATCCTGTGCTTGCAGGAAACCAAGGTGCTCGACACCATCTTCCCCACCGACCTGTTCACGCGCCACGGTTATGTGCACGCCGAGTTGAACGGCCAGCGGATGCATCATGGAGTCGCGATCTTGAGTCGCGTGCCGCTGAAGGACCCGGGCAAGCACGACTGGCAGGACAATGGCGAGGCGCGCCACGTCGGCGTCCGGCTGCCGTGCGGGATCCGGCTCGAGAACGTCTATGTCCCTGCCGGCGGCGACACGCCGGATCGCGCGATCAACCCCAAGTTCGGCCAGAAGCTCGACTTCATCGAGCGGATGACACGCTGGTCCGAGGGCCTCAGGGAGCCGACGATCATCGTCGGCGACTTCAACGTCGCGCCGCTGGAATGCGACGTCTGGAGCCACAAGGCGCTGCTGACCGTCGTCAGCCACACGCCGGTCGAGGTCGAGGCCTTGACCCGGCTTCAACAGGCTCACGACTGGATCGACATCGGCCGCAAGTTCGTGCCGGCGCCGGAGCGCTGCTTCACCTGGTGGAGCTATCGCTCGCCGGACTGGACGAAGAACGACCGCGGGCGCAGGCTCGACCATATGTGGGCCTCACCCGAGCTCGCCGGCCATTTGAAGGGGCACGCGGTGCTTGAACCGTGCCGCAACTGGGAGCGCCCGTCGGACCATGCGCCATTGATCGTTGAGATCGAGGCTTGAGCCGTAGCGCTATCCGCTCCGGCATCGCCGCGCTCCGCGCCGGGCGGCCGCTCCGAATCGAGGGGCCGCGCCCGACCGCCGTTCTTGCCGTCGAGACGGCGAGCCAGGAGCTGCTCGACCTGCTCGATCCGGCGCGCCAGTCGCTGCTGCTGATCAGCGGCGAGCGGGCGGCGGCCCTCAATCTGTCCAACGAGCGCGATGCGGCCGACCCGGCCGCGCCGGTGGTCATCGGCCACGCCGACTGGCTCGATGCCGCGACGGCGCTGGCGATCGCCGATCCGGGCCGCGACCTCGATCGGGCGCCCATCGGGCCGTTGCATCCAGTGACTGCCGACTGCCTCGAAACGGGCCGCGCCGCGCTCGACCTCGCCCGTTCCGCTGGGCTTCTGCCCGCGCTGTGGCTGCTCGATCCGGGCGTCGCCGAGCTATCCGTCTCGATCGAGGATATTGCTCGCGAGCGGCGGCAGCCGTCGGTCGAGATTGTTGCGCGGGCGAAGCTCCCGCTGGACGATATGCCGCCGACGCAGATCGTCGCGTTCCGCGCGTCGGACGACGGGCAGGAACATGTCGCGCTGGTGGTCGGCGCGTTCGGCGGCAAACCGCCGCTGGTCCGGCTTCACAGCGAGTGCCTGACCGGCGACGTGTTCGGCTCATTGAAATGCGATTGCGGGCCACAGCTCAAGCAAGCGCTGCACATCATCGGGGACAGCGGCGGCGGCGTGCTTCTGTACCTGCGCCAGGAAGGGCGCGGCATCGGCCTCGCCAACAAGATCCGAGCTTATTCGCTGCAGGATCGCGGCCTCGATACGGTCGACGCCAACAGTCGTCTCGGGTTCGCCGACGACGAGCGCGACTACGGCCATGCCGCCGCAATGCTGCGCGCGCTCGGCATCGATGAGGTCCGGCTGCTGACCAACAACCCCAACAAGGTTGCGGGCCTCGAAGCCGCCGGGATCACGGTCGTCGAGCGGGTTGCGCACCATATGCCGGCGAACCCGCACAATGCCGACTATCTCGCGACCAAGCGCAAGCGCAGCGGCCATCTCCTCGGCTGAGCTCGGGCCTACTGCTGGGCGGCGGGCGCATATTGCATGTCGTGCTGGGCGATCACCGCGCGCACGACATTGTTCATCAGCTCCATCCGCACCGGCAGCGGCACCGACGTCAACTTGATCATCACCGCGACCGAATAGCTTCGGCCGTCGGGCGCGGTCAGGATGCCGATGTCGTTGTAGCCGGCCTGGCTCGGGCCGAAGACCTGGCCGGTGCCGGTCTTGTGGTTGAGCACCCAGCCGGGGGCGAGGCCACCCTTCAAGCGGTTCGCTCCCGTCTTGGTATGGCTCATGATGTCGAGCAGCTGCCGCGTCGAGCCGGGCGACAGCAACTCCCCGCGCCTCAAGCGGGCGAGTGCGTTGACGATCGCGTTCGGCGCAGCGCCGTCAAAGGGGTCATTGACGTAGCGCTCGAACGCGGCCTTACGCAGCGCAAGCGGCAGCGCGTCGCGGGCCTGATAGAAGGCGTTCCCGATCGAATAGCTCGGGCTCCAGATCAGCCCGGCGATCTGGCTCTGGAGCGCGCGCTCGCCGTTGTAGAAGCGAATCGCGCCGAGGTGCTTCGCCTTGATCGTCGCGCGCACCACGTCGGGCCCGCCGACGACACGCATCAGCTTGTCATTGGCGGTGTTGTCGCTGGTGGTGATCGCCTTTTCCATCAGGTCGCCGAGCGTGGTGGTATAATTGCCGCCCATGATCAGCTCGGCGATCGGCTGGTGGAACAAAGTGAGATCGTCGCGGCTCAGCGAAACCTTGTCGTCAAGCGACACCTTGCCCCGGTCGACCGCGTCCATCGCGGTGATCGAGACCCACAATTTGCTGACGCTTTGCTGCGGATAGAGCTCGTCTGCCTTCCAGCCGGCCGACCAGCCCTCGTCGATCGACCGGACGGCGATGCCGACTTGTCCGTCGAAGCCTCTGCCGAGCTCGGTCACGCGATCGCGGATATAGGCGGGGGCCGGCGGCACGGGATGCGCGGCGGGCGGCGCCTGCGGCGCTGGAGCCTGGCTGGTGGCGGACGCGCCGACCGAGGCTGCGGCAGCCAGCGCGAGCCCGGTCCCGACCCGCTTCCACAGTGACGTCATGGCTTCGCCGTTCCCCCCATCTTCCTCACCGCTGCAATAGCTTAGGTCCGCCCGCCTTAACGCCTGCTGTGCAGTCAGCGGCCGCCGCTCGGCTTCGCGAGAAGCGCCGCCGACTCGACTTCATCGAGTGCACGATGGGCGGCGACGTAGCGGCGGGCCTTGGCAATCCAGTCGCTCGCGCGCGCGGCACCGGGCATGCGCATCGTCTCCGCTAGCGCCTGGTCGACCTCACCCGACGACAATCGCCGGAGGGCACGGCTGTACCGCGCCTCGGCATTGACCGCCGGGCGCTCGGCGCGGTGCACTTCGACCAAGGACCCGAACTCGCGCTTGAAGTTGGTCCACCAGCTGTCCTGAGGGCCGCCGCGACGCAGCTCCGGCCCGAGCGCCTCATATTCGCTTGTAAGGTCCTCCAGGCGCACCGGCTGGTGGGAGGCGGTGATGATAGTTCCGACGGTCGCCTGGTGCTGCGCGCCGAAGCGGTCGACCAGCAGGTTCTCGAGATAGCCGAGCGCAACGCCGCGATCGATGGCCCGGCGGGCGGCGAACGCCACGACGAGCGCGTCGGCCCGTCCCGCGAAGCCTTCAGCCCGCTCGGTAGCGTTCTCGACCTGCGACAGGCGCTGCTCGAGCGCCGCCATGCGCGCAGCGTCGGCGGGACTCGCGGCCGATGCCGGCGGCGCAGTCGAAGGCTCGGGAGCAGCTACGGGCGCATCGGTCGCCGGCCGTGGAGCGGGCTGAACGACGCCGAGCGTGCGCGCTGCCGGTGGGTAATGGGCGAGACTCCACACCGCTCCAGCGGCGCCTACCAGGATGAACGCCAGGGCCACGAGCAGCCGCGCGCCCCATCCCATGCCTTTGCCGGTCCCATTCATTTCGGGTCCGGCTTGTCGCACAGGCTCTTGGCAAGGGCCAGCAGCGCGTCGTCGTTCGGCTGCCGGGCAGTCTCGACCATCCACCACCCTTCGCCCGCGGCATCGGCCGCGGCCTGGCTGATCGCGGCGATGCTGATCGTGTGCCGGTCGGCGACCAGCTCGGCAATGCGCCGTCCGGCGCGCGGCGAATGGATCAGCGCGACGCTGCCCGGCGCGGCAGAAAGATCGGGCGCCGCGACCGGCGTTGCGCGATACACGGTCGCGCGGGTGATCCCCTGCGGCGCCCTGCCCGGCTCGTAGCGATCCGACCCGCACAAATGGAGCAGCTTGAGGTCGGGCTCGATCGACCCGAGCAGCCGGTCGACCCCCGCCTCGCCAGTCGCCGCGATGTCGAAGCCGGCTTCACGCGCCGCGTCGGCGGTCGCTTCGCCCACGGCATAGGCCTTGAGCCCGCGAAGCGAGCGCAATCCCTCGCCGCCGCAGCGCACGGCATTGGCGCTGGTCAGCAGCAGGCCGTCGAACGCCCCCGCCTCCGGCGCCTCCCAGGTTACCGGCTCGACCTCGAACAAGGGAACGGCGACCGCCTCCAACCCGAGCGCTCGCGCCCTGTCGACCGTCGCACTGGCGCCGGGCTCCGGGCGTAAGACCAGCAGCTGCCTCATTCAGGCGCCGAACAGCCTCCGGATCGACTCCGGTGCCTCGGCGAGCAGCGAGCGCGCAAGCGCTTCGGCCGGGCCGTTGTCGCCGCAATCGAACACGGCCCGGCCCTCGACCATGTCGACACCATCCTCGCTGAACAGCTGCGCGCGCAGGCGAAGATCGCCGTCCTCGAACGCGCAGAAGGCGGCGACCGGCGAGTGGCAGGTCGCGCCCAGCGCCCGTGTGAACGCGCGCTCGGCAATCACGCAATTAAAGGTGATGCCGTTGCTGACCGTGCTCAGCACGCTTTGGGTGCGCGTGTCGTTGGTGCGGCATTCCATGCCAATCACCGCCTGGCCGGGCGCCGGCAGCATCACTTCTGTCGGGATCGCCGTCCCGGCATCGATCTCGAGCCGCTTCAATCCCGCCGAGGCGAGGAGGGTCGCGTCGACCTCGCCGCTTTCGACCTTCGTGAGCCGCGTTTCGATATTGCCGCGAATGGGCACGATCTTGACGTCGGGCCTCAGCCGGCGAAGCTGGGCTGCCCGGCGTGGCGAGGAGGTGCCGACGCGTGCGCCTTGTTTGAGCAGATCGATCGAATCCGCCCCGACGATGCGGTCGCGCACGTCCCCGCGCGGGCGCACCGCGGCGAGGTGGATTTCGGCGGGCCGCTCGCTTTCGACGTCCTTCATCGAATGGACGCAGAAATCGACCTCGCCGTCGAGCAAAGCGCGGTCGAGCTCCTTGGTCCACAGCGCCTTGCCGCCAATCTCGGCGAGTGGCCGGTCCTGGACCTTGTCGCCGGTCGTCTTGATCTCGACAATCTGGACCCAGCCGTCGGGCCAGCGCTGCGCGGTCTCGATCGCGGCGGCGACCTTGCGCGCCTGCGCCAGCGCCAGCGGCGATCCGCGAGTCCCGAGGCGAAGCCCTTGCATGCTCTCCCCCTAGTGCATCGCCGCGCCTTCAGGCAAAGGGCCGCCGAAAGAAATGCTGATGAAATGACTGTAATCCTTGGTCTTGAGTCCTCGTGCGACGACAGTGCGGCGGCGCTCGTGACGTCCGACCGGCGCATCCTGGCGCAGGTCGTGGTCGGCCAGACGCAGGCGCACCAGCCCTATGGCGGCGTGGTCCCCGAAATTGCTGCGCGCGCGCACGTGGAGATCCTGCCCGGCTTGATCGAAAAAGTGCTGAGCGACGCTAAAATGTCGATCCACGACGTCGATGCCGTGGCGGCGACAGCCGGCCCGGGGTTGATCGGCGGAGTGATGGTGGCGCTGCTCGCCGGCAAAGGGCTGGCGCTCGCGGCGGGTAAGCCGCTGATCGCGATCAACCATCTTGAAGGCCATGCGCTGTCGCCGCGTCTCGCCGACCCCGACCTCGATTTTCCCTACCTGCTGCTGCTGGTTTCCGGTGGCCACTGCCAATTGCTCGAAGTGCGGGGCGTCGGCGACTACCGCCGGCTGGCGACCACGATCGACGATGCGGCGGGCGAAGCCTTCGACAAGGCCGCGAAGCTGCTCGGCCTGTCCTATCCCGGCGGTCCAGCGATCGAGGAAATGGCCAGGACCGGCGATCCGGCCGCCGTGCCGCTGCCGCGGCCGCTGGTTGGCTCGGGCGAGCCGCATTTTTCCTTTGCCGGCCTGAAGAGCGCGGTGCAGCGTGCAGTCGCCTCAGGCGACTTTCGAAGCGAGGACATCGCAGCGAGCTTCCAGCAGGCGGTCGTCGACTGCCTGGTCGACCGCACCCGCCTCGCGTTGGAGACCAGTGACGCGCCGTCGCTGGTCGTCGCCGGCGGAGTCGCCGCGAACCAGCCAGTCCGCGGCGCGCTTGCCGACCTCGCCGAGGCCCACGGCCGCCGCTTCAGTGTGCCGCCGGCCTGGCTGTGCACCGACAATGCGGCGATGATCGCCTGGGCCGGCGCCGAGCGCTTCGCCGCCGGCGAGTCTGACCCGCTGGACGTCCCGGCGCGCGCCCGCTGGCCGCTCGATGACCGCGCCGAGAAGGTGCGCGGGGCAGGCGCGAAGGCATGAAGCTTGGCGTCATCGGCGGTGGGGCCTGGGGCACCGCGTTGGCGCAGGTCGCCTCGGCCGGCGGCCGCGAGACCTTGCTGTGGGCACTCGAGCCGGAGGTGGTCGAAGCGGTCAACGTCCGCCACGAAAATTCCGCCTTCCTTTCCGGCATTCCTCTTAACGAAGCGATCCGCGCGACTGTGGACCTCGCCGAGCTGGACTCGTGCGACGCATGGATCCTCGTGACTCCGGCGCAGCACATGCGCTCGGTGCTGGAAAAAGCACCCGCCCACGGACGGCCGCTCGTGCTCTGCTCGAAGGGCATCGAGGAGAAAAGCGGCAAGCTGCTGCACGAGGTTGCGCACGAAGTCTGTCCATCGTCGCCGGTCGCCGTACTATCGGGCCCGACCTTCGCCCATGAAGTCGCGGCAGGCCTGCCGACGGCGGTGACCCTGGCCTGCGAGGACCGGGCGCTCGGTGAGAAGCTCCGCGCCCGGATCAACCTGGTGCACTTCCGCACCTATTGCACCGATGACGTATCGGGCGCCGAGGCCGGGGGCGCAGTCAAGAACGTGCTGGCGATCGCCTGCGGCATCGTCGAGGGCAAGCGCTTCGGCCAAAACGCCCGCGCGGCCCTGATCGCCCGCGGCTTTGCCGAAATGACTCGATTCGGGGTCGCGATGGGCGGCCGGCGCGAGACCTTGGCGGGGCTTTCCGGCCTGGGCGACCTGGTGCTCACCTGCTCTTCAACCAGCAGCCGCAATTTCTCTCTCGGCAAGGCGATCGGTGAAGGCGGGAAGGTCGCGGAACTGATGAAGGATCGCCGGACGGTGGCCGAAGGCGCGCATACGGCGCCGGTGGTTCATCGCATTGCGTTGGAGCGCGACATCGACATGCCGATCGTCGCAGCGGTGGTGGAATTGCTCTCGGGCAAGGTCGATATCGACGAGTTGCTCAGCACCTTGCTCAGCCGGCCGCCCGGTGACGAAGAAGACTAGAAATCGATCGCCACGCCCTTTTTCTCCCAGTCGCCGTAGCG
>JBDTZJ010000108.1:0-6145 GCA_040005255.1 Sphingomicrobium sp. | reverse complement strand
GTTGAAGAGGTTGTTGACCTCCAGCCGGAACTGGGTGCCGCGCAGCCAGGGATGCTTGACCGCGACCTCGGGGATGTCGCCCGGATTGGCGAACAGGCGCAGGTCAAACGTGCCGACCGGTGAGAAATGGAGGTCGTCGCCGGTCAGCGTGGTCACCGTCGTCCCGCTGCGCCAATTGGCGCCGAGGCGCGCGCCGAGGCCGTTGTTCGACCAGCCGGCCTGGGCCTGGACATTGTGCCGCGGCGTGCCGCCGAACGAGCCGGCGGCGTCCCCGTGCAGATAGTCGAGCTCGGGCCCGCCGGGGGTGATCCGCACCTTGTCGACAAAGGTGAGGGTGTCGGTGAGCGAGAATTGCAGTCGGCCGCGGCTGCCATTGCCGCCACCGAAGAAGCCCCCGCCACCGCCACCGCCGCCGCCGCGTCCTCCACCGCCGAAGCCGCCCCTGCCCCCGCCACGGTCGCCTTCAGGCGGTGGCCCGCCAGCCGGAGGTGCGGCGCCTTGCGCAGTCGTCGGCGGCGCCCCTCGCCCGCCGAAGCCGAACTGCTGGCGCAGCTGGTCGAGCACGGCCTGCGACGGGCGCCGCGACTTCAAGGGCTTGGAGAAGTCGAAGCCGACGCGGAGCGTGTCGCGGCTCGCGCTGTCGAAATTGACCGGGCGAAAGTCGACGCTGATCAGCTGGCCCGCGCCGTCGCGGACGAACCGCCCGGGAAACGCCGCTTCGATCGCCTGGGTGACGGTGATGTTGGAGATCGGCCGGTCGATCGTCTGGTGGACATAATCGGCGCGCAGACGAAGGTCGGTCTTGGCAAACGGCTGCCAGTTGGTGCTGAGCTTGACCACGTGGCGCAGGTCCGACTTTAAGTTCGGGTTGCCGCCGGTAATCGCGTCGACCAGCACCGTCTGGCCGGTGGTGAAGTCGAAAATGCGCGAGCCCGGGGTGTCGAGCACTGGGTCGCCGAGCTGGTTGATCGTCGGCGGGCCTTCCTCGCGGGTCCAGCTGGCAATGAAGTTCAGGCGGTCAACCGGCGAGAAGTTGGCCCCGGCGCCGATCGTCGTCAGCGTGCCGAAGTCCGACAGTTGATCGACCTCGGCATTTGCATTGACCGTCAAATTGCCGAGCGCGCTGAAATCGCGATTGCGGCGGGAGACCGGAAGGTCGAGGTTTATTGCCGCCTCACCCATCGTGCGCGACAGCGAATTGGACGAATGGACGCCAAGGCGCGCCCGGCTGGCATCGAGATGGACTGTGCTGCCACCGGCCGTCAGCGTGGTGGTGGCGTCCCCCGCGGGCAGCTTGAACAGCTTGCCGTTGGCGGTCGCCCTGAGGTCTGCGGACGCGGTGGTCGAACGCGCGCGCTCCGACGGGAAAACGGGGTCGTCGCGGTCGGTGCGAGTGACATTGCCGTCGAGGTCGGCGTTGGCGGTGACCGTCCAGTGCCATTGCGACTTGGTCGTGCCGTTGAGCACGCCGCCGAGATGTGCGCTGTTGGCGTCGGTGTTGCGGGCGAGCGGCTCGAGCAGACTTGAGTTGAGCCCGATCAGCGAGCGGCCGTCGCTATGCTCCAGCTCGGCATTGAGGGTCCCCGATACGTTGCCAAAGACGGTGCGGTTGAACGTCGCCGAGCCGCGGACGTCGCGGTTGCGCCCGACCAGCGAGCGCGCGCCGAGCGCCTCGTCGGCGGTCGTTCCAGCAGGCGGGGTCCCGGTCAGCAGGATATTGCGTTCGGCCTCGGTCAGCATGCTGTTGCCGGAGGCATGGAGGTTGAGGGTGGTTCGGCCCGCTTTCTGAACGAGGAAGCGCGTCAGGTCGGCATTGCCGGTCGAGTAACCGCCGTCGGTTGCGGCGCCCGCAGCGACCTGCGCCGTGGTCGAGCGGAAGCGCTGGCGAAGTACGATGTTCACGACCTTCTGATCGGCGCGATAGCCGTATTTGAGAGCGACCTCCTCGGGCAGGATCTCGACCCGCTGGATCGCCTCGGTCGGGATGTCGCGAAGCTCGCGGAATCCCGAGATTCTGAGCCCATCGAGCAGCAGCACCGGTGCCTCGCCGCCGCGTCCGCGGGAGCTGCCGATCTGGGGGGCGAGCGCATCGAGCAGCTCGGTGATGGTGGTCGCGCCGGTGGCGCGGACGTCGCGCGCGTCCAGCACATTCTCGGGCGGGATGTCGCCGACAACCGAGCCGCGCGCCCGCGCGCCGGTGATGACGATCTCCTCCTCATCCCCCGTTTCATCGGTCGGCTGGGCGGCCGGCGCGGGCGCTGGCACCGCGACTGGCGCCGACTGCTGCGCGGCCGAAGGTGAAACGGGGAGGAAGACGGCGGCGCTGCTCAGCAGCATTAGACGAGTGTACATGCTAACTTTCGGTAGTGGGCCCGAGTGAACGAGCGCTGACAACGAACCGAACTTCGACAAAGCGTCGAATGCCGCCGACGAAAAGCAGTGGCGAGGTGGCCATTTCAAAGTACACAATTGTTCAACTTTGGTTAGCCTTCCTTATCACGGAGTTGCATTGATGCGCCGAGTTGCGCTCGCCCTGATCCTGTCCGCGTGCCTCACCGGCACGGCCTCCGCCCAGCTCGTTCCGCCGCTCAACAGCAAGCCCGAGGCTTACGCCAAGCCCATCCGCGTCCCCCCGGCCCGCGACGTCCCGTTTGCAGGCACTGTGCAGCTTACCGTCGACGCTACGGACGTCACGCGCGGCATTTTCCGGGTCCGCGAACGCATTCCCGTCACCACCGCGGGCGATCTCGTCCTGCTCTATCCCAAGTGGGTCCCGGGCGGTCACAGCCCGCGGGGAGACATCAAGAATGTCACCGGGATCCGCGTCAGCACCGGCAGCCGGCCGCTCAAGTGGACGCGCGATCCGCTCGACGTTTTCGCCTTCCACGTCGACGTGCCCCGGGGCGTCTCGGCGGTCGACGTCGAGTTTCAATATGTCTCGGCGACTGCCGAGAACCAGGGCCGCACGGTGATGACCCCGGAGATGTCGAGCATTCAGTGGCTGTCGCTGTCGATGTATCCGGCCGGCTATTATGTTCGTCAGATTCCGGTACAGGCCTCGGTCGTCGTTCCCGCCGGATGGAAGGTCGCCACCGCGCTTCGTCCGAGCGCGCAGGCCGCAGGCCGCTTCGATTATCCGGTCACGAGCTACGAGATCCTGGTCGATTCGCCGCTGATCGCGGGCGCGAACTATCGCCGGATCGAGCTATCGCCCGATGTTGCCCTCGACGTCATCGGCGATACGCCCGCCGAACTTGCGGCAACGCCCGAGCAGATTGCCGCGCACAAGAAGTTGGTCGAGCAGGCGCTCAAGGCATTCGGGGCCCAGCACTACGACCATTATGATTTCCTGCTGACCATTTCGAACAATCTCGGCGGCAACGGGCTCGAGCATCACCGCAGCTCGGAGGACGGCGTGCGCCGCGGCTATTTCACCGACTGGGAGAACAAGCTGCGCGACCGCAACCTGCTGCCCCACGAATATAGCCACAGCTGGGACGGCAAGTACCGGCGCCCTGCCGACCTGTGGACGCCCGACTACAATACGGTGCCGATGGAAGGCTCGCTGCTGTGGGTTTACGAAGGACAGACCCAGTTCTGGGGCTACGTTCTCGGCGCGCGTTCGGGGATGCTGTCCAAGCAGGACACGCTGGACGCCATTGCCGCGACCGCGGCGACGTACAGTACCGGCACACCCGGCCGTGCCTGGCGGCCGCTAGTCGACACGACCAACGACCCGACGGCCGCCGGCCGCGCGCCGCAGCCGTGGCGCGGCTGGCAGCGCAGCGAGGATTATTACAGCGAAGGCCAGCTGATCTGGATCGACGTCGACCGGATCATCCGCCTGCAGTCCGGCGGAAAGCGCTCGATCGACGATTTCGCAAAGGCATTCTACGGGATGCGCGACCGCGACTATGGCGAGCTGACCTACGCATTCGACGACGTGGTTGCGACGCTTGCCAAGGTGCAGCCCTACGACTGGCGCAGCTACCTGCAGAGGCGTGTCTACGAAGTCGCGCCCTCCGCGCCGCTCGAAGGCATCACGCAGGGCGGCTACCGGCTGGTGTTCACTGCCGAACCGACCACGTGGATCAAGAGCAGCGAGAAATCGGGCAAGAACAGCGACCTTACCTATTCGGGCGGCTTCGTCGTCGGCAACGACGGAAAGGTCTCGAGCGTGCTGTGGGATGGCGCCGCGTTCAACGCCGGCATCGCCGTGGGCACCCAGGTTACGGCCGTCAACGGCCGCGACTTCGATCCCGATGCGCTGAAGGACGCGATCAAGGCTGCAGCCCGAAACGGGCCGGCAGTCGAGCTGCTGGTGCACGACGGCGATGTCTACCGGACCGTGAAGCTCGATTGGCACGGGGGCTTGCGCTATCCGCGGCTGGAGAAGGCCGGAACAGCGCCGGGCACGCTCGATGCGTTGCTCGCGCCACGCTGAACCCAACGGGGAGGGATCTCATGCGGCACTTGTTCATCACCACGGCACTGGCGATGGCGATGGCATCGGGCGCCGCAGCGCAGCCGCGCCCGGCGGAGGCGAATGTCCGCGCCGCGCTCGATCGGATCGCGCGCATCGATCCTCAGCTCCACGCAGTAATAGCCGTCGATCCGACCGCGATCGACCAGGCGCGGCGGGTCGACGCGAGCAGCCTTCGCGGCCCGCTCGCCGGACAGCCCGTCCTGATCAAGGACAATATCGAAAGCGCCGGCCCGCTGCCGACAACGGCGGGGAGCCTGGCGCTCGCGAACAATGTCACGGGCCGCGATGCGTCGCTGGTCGCGCGACTGCGCGCTGCCGGGGCCGTAATCGTCGGCAAGACCAACCTCTCCGAATGGGCCAACATCCGCTCGAACAACTCAATCTCCGGCTGGAGCGCGGTCGGCGGCCAGGTGCGCAATCCCTGGGCGCTCGATCGCGACGCGTGCGGTTCGTCGAGCGGATCGGGTGCGGCGGTTGCTGCCGGACTCGTCCGGTTCGCCATCGGCACGGAGACGAACGGATCGGTGACCTGCCCGGCCGCGATCAACGGGATCGTCGGCTTAAAGCCGACCGTCGGGCTCGTCAGCCGCACCCATGTCGTGCCGATCAGCCACACGCAGGACACCCCGGGGCCGATGACGCCGACCGTGCGTGAAGCCGCCGAGCTGCTGACCGCGATTGCCGGCAGCGACCCGGCCGACACCGCGACGCGCGATGCCGACAAGCGCAAGCGCGACTATGCCGCGGGCCTCGATGCCAATTCGCTCAAGGGCAAGCGCATCGGCGTGATGCGCTTCGCCACCGGCTTCGGCACCGACACGGCCTTTGCGACCGCGCTCACGGTGCTGCGGGAGAAAGGCGCCATACTGGTCGACATCAAGAAGTTCGACCGCAGCGTGATCAACAAGAACGAGCTGCCGATCCTGCTGACCGAGCTCAAGGCCGACATGGGTACCTATCTCAAGGGCAGCCCCGCTCCGATCCAGGCCCGCACCCTCAAAGACCTGATCGTCTTCGACAACGCCCACGAACGCCAGGAGATGGGGCTGTTCGGGCAGGAGCTGTTCGAGCAGGCGGAGAAAACCAAGGGCCTCGCCGACCCCGCGTACAAGAAAGCCAAGGCGGCGGCATTCCAGGCGGCCGGCCCGAACGGCATCGACAAATTGCTCAGGGACAACAAGGTCGTGGCCTTGGTCGGACCGACGATGCCGCCCGCGTGGAAGATCGACGCGGTCAACGGCGACCAGATTGCCGGCGGCGGCGCGGGCGGGCTTGCAGCGGTAGCCGGCTATCCGCACCTCACGGTGCCGATGGGGCTGGTGAAGGGGTTGCCGGTGGGCTTGAGCTTCATCGGGCCCAAATGGTCCGACGCCCTGCTTTTAAACCTCGGCTATGCCTTTGAGCAGGCGCGGGGTCCGTTCCCGACGCCCAAATTCTACCGCTCGATCGAGGAAAGCCCCGATATCGCGCCGCTGCTCCAGCCGCAACGCTAGGCGGTCAGCCGCAGCGCCGCGATCGCGGCGACGATGGCGAAGATCAGCAGCACGCGGATCAGGCTCGAAGGTTCGTGGAACCAGAGAATGCCGACCGCAACCGTGCCGACGGCGCCGATCCCGCCCCACACCGCATAGGCCGTTCCCATCGGGATCGAACGCGAGG
>JBDTZJ010000107.1:0-6234 GCA_040005255.1 Sphingomicrobium sp. | reverse complement strand
GATCCAGACCAAGCAAACACTCTGGGCCCCGGCCTTCGCCGGGGAACAGTCAATTCCCGAAATCCTCGAAGTGCGGGGCGAGGTCTATATGGCGAAGGAAGACTTCGCCGCTCTCAACGCCCGTCTTTTCGCCGAGGCCGAGGTTACTGGGAAGGAAGCCCGGCAGTTCGCCAACCCGCGCAATGCCGCCGCAGGTTCGCTTCGGCAGAAGGATCCGAGTGTCACCGCGGCGCGGCCGCTCAAGTTCCTCGCGCACGGCTGGGGCGAGCTCAGCGAGGCGCTGGCGGATACCCAGTTTGAGGCGATGAAGCGCATCGCATCCTTCGGCATTCCGGTCACCGACCTCCTCGCCCGCTGCAGCTCGGTCGAGGAGATGCTCGCCCATTATCGCGCGATCGAGCACGCCCGCGCCGATCTGCCGTTCGACATCGACGGCGTCGTCTACAAGGTCGACCGCCTCGAACTCCAGGAACGTCTGGGCTTCGTCGCCCGGGCGCCGCGCTGGGGCCTCGCGCACAAATTCCCTGCGGAGAAAGCCGAGACGACACTCGACGCGATCGACATCCAGGTCGGGCGCACCGGCAAGCTGACGCCCGTCGGGCGATTGAAGCCGGTCGGCGTCGGCGGGGTGATGGTCGCCAATGTCACGCTCCACAACCGCGACGAGATTGCGCGGCTGGGCTTAGGCATCGGCGACCGTGTCCGCATCCAGCGCGCCGGCGACGTCATTCCGCAGGTGGTCGAGAATCTGACGCGCGACGAGCCGCGTCCGGCTTACGTCTTCCCCGACCATTGCCCCGAATGCGGCAGCGAGGCGGTCGCCGAGGAAGGCGAAGTCGACGTCCGCTGCACCGGCGGCCTCATCTGCCCGGCGCAACGCTTCGAGCGGCTGCGGCATTTCGTGTCGCGCGGCGCGCTCGACATCGAGGGCTTGGGCGAGAAATCGATCGCCGAATTCATCGAGCTCGGCTGGCTGCATTCGCCCGCCGACATCTTCCGCCTCCACAACCATCGCGCCGAGCTGCTTGGCCGCGAAGGCTGGAAGGAGAAATCGGTCGACAACCTCTTCTCCGCGATCGAGGCCAAGCGCCAGCCCGACGGCCCGCGCTTCCTGTTCGGGCTCGGCATCCGCCACGTCGGGATCGTCACCGCGCGCGACCTCTTGAAATGCTTCGGCACGATCGAGGAGCTGCGGCGTGCCGCGCTCACCGAAGGCGGTGAGGCCGAGCTGTCGTCGGTCCAGGGCGTCGGCGCGCTGGTCGCCGAGGCGCTGGTCGATTTCTTCCACGAGCCGCACAACCAGCAGGCGCTCGACGATTTGTTGTCCGAGGTTTTGCCCCAGCCGTTCGTCAGCGATGCCAAGCAGACCGAATGGAGCGGCAAGACCATCGTCTTCACCGGCAGCCTCGAGACCATGAGCCGCGACGAAGCCAAAGCTCAGGCCGAGCGGCTCGGCGCGCGGGCCGCCGGCTCGGTCAGCGTCAAGACCGACCTTGTCGTCGCCGGTCCGGGTGCGGGCTCGAAATTGAAGAAAGCCGAGGAACTCGGCATTCGCGTCATTGGCGAAGCGGATTGGGCGAGGATTGTGGCGGAGGCGTAAGCGCTAATGTCTGCAATGGGTGGAAAGCAGACATTCCCACCACAAGTTCTTTCCCGATTGAGAAAGTGGGCGCCGGATGGCCAAGTGTCTGCTCTGGCTTGGTTATCTTCCGTAGCACTGCTAGCAGCGAAGCTGGGGGTTCATGACACTAAAAGATCAGATTACGGCTTTCGTAGTGCGGCGAGCACCAAAAGGGGTTTGCGACAATTGCATCGCAGATCACTTGGCGACCAGCAGACGGCAGGTCTGTGCAGTGGCGCCATCGTTGAAGATCGGGGGGCTGTTTTTGCGAATGCGTGGGCAATGCGACGGTTGCTGCACTCTTCGCACCGTGACAGCGATTATCGGGTGAAATGTCTGCTTTGGGTCGAAAGCGGACGTTAGCTTTGGCCATGGATTGCGTTTGAAGAGCTCAAACCCAGCGTCGCCATAGGGCCAATGCAACGATGCCTACCGCGACGGCAATCATGGTTCCCGTGATCAGGAGAAATCCCGGCAAGCCCGTGTGGCTGATGGGCGTGTCGAAGTTCATTCCAAAAACGCCGGCTACTGCCCCAATCACGCCGGTAATCACCGTCGCTATGGTAAGCACCTTCACGAGTTGATTGGTGTCTTGGGCGACACGGCTCGCGTAGAGCTCGAAACTCCCAATGACGGTTTCGCGAGCGCGTGCGATGTCGTCCTCCACCCGTTCGAATACTCGATTGACCTCGATGAGGAATTCCCGATCGGTATCCGAGACGTGCGCAAGAAAGTCAGGCGCTATCAAGCCGTGGATGACAATGCGCTGGGTTGTAAGAACGCTGCGAAGATTCGACAGCCTGCGACGAAGCGCTGCCAGAGAGGTCAGAGGTGAGCGCTTTTCGCGACCGCGTAGGATTGTGTCGTCGAGTTTGTCGATCGCCACGTCGACACTGGCGATCTCTTCTCTGAAACCGTCTAAGTGCCGCATCAACAAAGATGCCATGAGCGCCGTAGCGGTCATCTTTCCCTTTAGAGTCTCGCCCTGGTCCGCCTCGAGAAACTGGTCGAAGAACTCGGGGCGCTTCCGGCTAGCGGTCACCAGCCAGGATTGGCCAACCACGAAACGCAGGCAAGAGTCGGACGGATCGCGCAAGGGAATGCCGAACCTATAGAACGTGTCGAAGATCTCGAGTGAGCCCACGTTGTCGACAGCGCCCAAGGCCGATTGCATCTGCTCGGGAAGCAAAGCGCGGCGGCCATCGCTGACGTCAACCCACAACAGCTGTTCTTTGCCCAGGCCATCGATGTCGATATTTTCAAGACGGACTTCCCGGTCCTGACCGGCCGCATCATATAAGATCGCGCGGACGCCCACGTCAGGGTCAGTCGGTTGGTCGCTGGTCACTTAGACCGCTTAGTGTGAGCTTCCGCTGATGTCCGCAATGGGTGGAAAGTAGACATTAGCTATCCGAGCTATCCGGGATACGGCAACGGCTGAAGACATGGAAATGAGTGTCTCAGGCAAGCAGCCAGCCCCAAGCCTATTCCACAAGGCTGCGGCGCGCTGCGATGTTCAACTACGCCGCCGTTGGGATACTCTGGACCGTGGGGCAACGTGCGACGAGCGCTACTTTAAGCTCTTCGCCATGTTGAGATGCGCGGTCACCGTCGGGACTAGGCCCTTGGCGAAATCCTTCAGCGCCGGTGAGTCGCCTGACGCCGCATAGCCCTTGAGCGTATCGAGCGCCAGCTGGTGCGCCTTGACCTGCGCTGCGGCGTAAGCCGTATCGAACTCCGCGCCCTTCAAATTCTTGAGGCTGTCGAGATCCGCCTGTTGAGCAGCGGACAGCGTATCGGTCGGCATCACGGCCGGGGTCAGCCCACCGGCGGTCGCCTTCAGCTTGGCCGTCGAGCCTTCATGGGCTGCGATCATCTTCGCGGCGAACGACTTCACTGCGGCCGACTGCCCGGCGGTCCCGGCAAGCCTGGAGCTTTCGATCTCGAAGCGGTCGCTCGCGGCAGCGGTGTTGGCAAAGCCTTGAGCCGAGTTGGGCAACGGCGCCGCATCGGTATCGTTCGCGGCCATTCCGTTGTCGGTCACCACGTTCGTGTCCGTGTTGTAGGTTGCGCCCTTCTGACCGCAGCCGGCGAGCGCCAGCGCGGTTCCCGAAATCAGCATCATCGCCTTGAAGTTCATCGCTTTTCTCCCTTTTCGCACGACAACGAGCCGGGCCGGGGTGCGTTCCTGACGGGCGGAGGACCTTTCTGTCGACGGGTTTCGTTGGGTGTTCAGAGGCGGCGGCCCTCATGTTTCACGTGGCACCGCGATCAGGAGGACAGCGCGATGAGCATCTTCGGCAACATCATGAACAAGATTTTCCACCACGGCGCTGCCCGAGCCACCCCGGCCGCGGCTGAGCAACAGACGCCCAATCCGGTGACCGGAAGCGATACCGCGACGATGAGCGCGCCCGCGCAGACAGCCGCACCGCAGAATGTCGACGTGGGCGCGGTGCTCAGCGAGATGGCTTCAATGAAAGGCGGCGGCGGCAATTACCAATCCTCGATCGTCGATCTGTTGAAGTTGCTCGATCTCGACTCCAGCCTCGACGCCCGCAAGCAGCTCGCCAACGAGCTCAACGTCCATGCCGGGGCCGATGGCAGCGCTGAAGAGAATATCGCGCTTCACAAGGCGGTGATGGACAAGCTTGCCGAGAATGGTGGGGTCGTGCCGGACAGCTTGCGCAACTAAACGGATTCCTCCTGCCACGGCTTGGATCGCGGCAGGGGATTAGTGAATGCCGCTACCGTCCGAGATACTTGCCAGCCGCGCCGATCAGATCACCCAAGATCCCGCCGGATGCGGATGGCGCGGCTCCAGTCTGGTCTGCTGAAGATTCGGGTCGCTGGCCGCCGAGGATGCCCCCCAGCGCCCCGCCTAGCCCTCCCTGACCCTGGCTGGCTTGTTTCATCACGTAGCCAGCCGCGACCATCGCAAGGATCGGAAGCATCTTCTTAAGCAGCGAAGGCTCTACCCCGGACTGAGCGGCTGCGCTCGCTGCAACGGCTCGGCTTCCGTCCTTAGAGCCGAAGACCTGCCCCAGAATCTGATTGCCTTTGTCGACTTGCGTGGGTTCCTGCGAAGTGACGTTGTCGAGCAGGCCGCCTCCGCCCAAGCCACCGATGGTTCCGAGGAGGCCGCCGAGACCGCCCAATCCGGGGAACGCGCTTCCCTGAGCGTCCGGGGCGGCAACCGGGTTCTTGAAGCCGGAGAGTATGGAAGGCAGCAGCGCCGTGGCTCCCGCTTGCGCAGTGGATGCATCAACCCCCAACTCACGGGATATCGCTTCTACGGCGCCAGTTTCCTGCAGCATCTGGTTGACATTCATTGCCGTCTCTCCTGCTCAATAGTTCGATGTAGTGCGTCAGATGCGGCCTCAGCACTGACCGCGCGAAACGAACACTATGAGACGATGAAAGTAATCCTGAGGGTCACCCGCCATTCCACGACGTTGTTGTCGCGAATGACAGCCTTTGTCCCTTGCACCCATGCTTCCTGAATACCGTGAATGGTTTCGGCGGCTTTTGTGATGCCGTCACGTACAGCGGCCTCTATGCTCTCGGTAGAGCTCGAGATAATTTCCAGGGTCTTTGCGACAGCCATTGGGTACTCCTTGGACCTGCCGGGCGCTTAATATGGGTCCGAGTCAATGCCGGTCGCGACCACCCCCGCAAAATAAGCGGTGAGCGTTCGCTTTCGGCCAGAACCGAGCAAGGCGCTAATGTCTGCAATGGGTCGAAAGCAGACATAAGCAGCGATCCCTACCGCCCCCCGCTCGTCCGGCGGATGAAGTCGGCGACATTGGCATGCAGCTGCCGCAGATCCTCGGGTCGGACGTAAACCATGTGGCCGCTCTCGTAGTAGTGATACTCGATGTTGCCGCGCAGGCTCGCCGGGATCGGCAGATGCCGCAGCTCCATCACGCCCTCAAAGTAAGGCGTGGAGACGTCGAAATAGCCGCCGTTGACCATCACCTTGAAATCGGGGTCCTGCTTCATCGCCGCGGCGAGGTCGCGCAGCACGTTGGGCAGCATGATCAGCGGCTTGTCCGCGCCGGGCGGCCGATGCTTGTAATCCCACTTGGAATAGATCGGGATGCCGGACTTGTAGGCGATGTCCGGCTTGTAGCCGAGGCGATCGCGCACATAGCCGTTCCAGGCGGCGACATAGGCTGCGCTGATCGCACTCGACTGCGGGTCGTAGCTCGCGACCTTGCTTAGCGGGTCGAGCGTCGCGCCAGCAAAGCGCGTGTCGAGCGTGCCGGTGGTCAGCTCGCGGTCGCCGAACAGTTCCTTCTGGAAGGCGCCATATTCGATCCGCAAATTGGACTTGAGCAGATAAGGCAGTGACAGCCCGGTGTAGGCCGAAAGCCGCTCCGCGACCCGCTGGCGCTCGGCGTCGGTCAGGTCGCCGCCCTTCAGCAACGCGGCGGCATAGTCGCCCGTCGCGAACGCCTCGACCTGCCGGAGGAACGCCTGAAGATCGGCCGGCCGGTTCGGCACCTTGTTGAAGTGCCAGGCGGTCGCCGCATAGGTCGGAAGCGCGAGGATGTAGGGCATGTCGATGCCGGGGTTGAGCTGCGGGTCGTCGGGCATGACATCCCAGTTGA
>JBDTZJ010000011.1:0-21320 GCA_040005255.1 Sphingomicrobium sp. | reverse complement strand
AGACGATGGCCGCGACGACCACGCCGACCATCGCGATCGTCGTGTACTGGCGGCGTAGGTAAGCCGAAGCGCCTTCCTGGATGGCGCCGGCGACTTCGATCATGCGCGGATTGCCGGGCGATGCGGCAAGCACCTGCCGGCTGGTGATGATCCCGTAGAGCAGGGCGAGCACCCCGCAGCCCATGGCAATATAAATCGAGTTCATGAGTTGATGCGTCCCCGTTGTTGGACAGGCGACAAGCGGCCGAGTGGCCGGCGGCGCCGCTGAAAAACCGGGGCAGCTTTACGAAGCGTTTGGGCGGCTGGCAACCGCTTGGGATTGGGCGGCTTAGTGGAGCAGCAAAGCGAGCGCCATGCCCGAGATCAGCCCGCTAAGGCCGATCAGCCATTGGCGGAGCGGAAAGCCCGCGATCGTCTGGACCCTGGTGCTCAAAACCGAGTGACTCCGGCAGTTCGACCGGTTCGCCGCCGCTGGTGAGGGAAAGGGATACCTCTCCGGCGGTCAGCGATCCGATGCGGCTGATCCTCGTCCGGGTTGGTAAAGAAAGCGTTACCGGGTCGAGGTCGGGGGGCAAAGCGGCGAGCAAAGCGTAGTCGTCGCCGCCCGTCGCAGCGAACAGTCGTGACGAACTGCCCTGCCCGCGCTCGGCGACATAGGCGCTCGACAAGGGCAAAGCGTCGAGGTCGATGCTGATCGCGCAGCCGCTCGCCTCGGCCATCCGCCTCGCGTCGAGGAGGAGGCCATCGGACACGTCCATCATCGCATGGGCGTGCGGGGCGAGAGCCTCGCCGGCGCCAAGCTGCGGGATGGGCCGGCGATAGATATCGACGAGCGGCCCAGCGGCGTTGCGATCGTCGCGGAGCAAGGCGAGGCCCGCAGCGGCGTCGCCAAGGGTTCCGACCAGCCACAGGGCATCGCCGGCCTTCCCCGCGCGGTCCGGCACGCGCTCGCCGGCTCGGCCGATCGCGGTCAGCCCGAGGACCCGGGCGGAGCCGGGGGGCAGCGCGATGGTGTCGCCGCCGAGCAGCGGCAGGCCGTAGCTTTCGCACGCGGCCTCGATCCCGCTGACGAACGCTTCTTCCCAGTCGCTGTCGCCGGTGAGCGTCAGCGACAGCAGCGCCCCGGCCGGCGCCGCCCCCTTGGCCGCAAGGTCGGACAGGTTGACCGTCACAAGCTTCCACCCGACGCTCGCGGGCGGGTCGTGAGGCAGGAAATGGACCCCTTCCGCGATCGTGTCGTGAGTGACGACGAACCCGCCCAGCACCGCGACGTCGTCGAGCAGGCCGCGTGCTTCGGGGGCCGTGGCAATCCGGCGCAGGCGTTCGATGACTTCGGATTCGCGCATGGCCTATGCTCGCGCCGGGCGGGCCTCTTTGGCAATGGCGTCCAGGAGGCCGTTGACGAAGCCGCTCTCGCGCTTGTCGTAAAAGGCATGCGCGACGTCGACATATTCCGAGATCACCGACCCGACCGGCACGTCGGGACGCGCGATCAGCTCGTAAGCCCCCGCGCGAAGAATTGCCCGCATCGGCCGGTCGAGCCGTTCGAGGCTCCAGCCTTCGGCCAACCGCTGACTAATCATCGCATCGAGCTCCTCACGGCGAGCGTCGGCTCCTGTGACCACATCGTCGAAAAAGTCGCGCTCGGCCCGGTGATAGGTCTGGTCCTCGATCGTCGCGCCCAGCCTATGGTCGTGGAACTCCTTCAGCAGCCGGGGCAGCGGCGTGCCCTCCATCTCCTGCTGGTAGAGCGCCTGGACGGCAGCGAGGCGCGCCGCGGAACGCGAACGGGAACGGGTTTCTCTCATTATGCCGGGGCAGTAGCCGCCGCCTGCCCGGCAAGGAAGGGTGCCAGCGCCGCCGCGACCTCCTTGCCGGCTTCCCACGGCGCGAAATGGCCGGCATCCGGCAGGCGGACTATGGTCAGGTCCTCAACCAGCTCATCCAGACCGTCGAGTTGAATCGGCAGCAGCGCGGGGTCCTTCATCCCCCACACCACGAGCGTCGGCACCTTCACCTTGGGGAATGCGCGCAGCAGCCAGTCGGGCACAGGCACGGTCACTCCGGGCGGAGGCACAATCACGCGCGATCCGCGATACCAGTTGAGCATGGCGTTGAACGCGCCCGGCTGCGACCAGTCGGCGATATATCGCTGCCTCTCGGCCGCGGAGACCTTCGACAGGTCGACATGGCGGGCGAAGGTCGTGTCGAAGAACCAGTCGAAGCCCTTGGCCGCGACCATCGTCTCGAACCCCGGCGCCCGAAAGGCTGAAATGTATTGGGAAGCGGCGCGTTGCTCCTCGCTCTCGACCAGGCTCTTCTGGAAGATCACAGGGTGCGGCGAATTGGCGATTGCCAGCCGGGTCAGGCGCGGATCGCCGCGCAGCGCCGCGCCCCAGGCGATTGCTCCGCCCCAATCGTGCCCGACCAGCGAGAACTGCTCCAGGTTCAGCGCGTCGGCGAGCGCGAAAATGTCGTCGATCAGCAGGTCGGTCTTATAGGCGTCGACGTCCTGCGGGAGATCGGATCCGGCGAAGCCGCGTTGGTCCGGCATGACGAGAAAGAAGCGGTCCTGCAGCCTTGGGCCGACCTCGCGCCATGTGCGATGCGATTCCGGGAAGCCGTGAAGCAGGATGACCGCCGGATTCGCCGGATCGCCCGCCAGCGCGACGTTGAGCGTCACTCCAGTGCTGAGTGGGACGCGCCGAAACTCAGTGCTTCCCCTACCCTTTAGGGGAGGGGTCGGGGGTGGGGTCGTACTGCTCATTATCGACCCATCCGATGCGTGCCCCACCCCGCTCGCCTTCGGCGAGTCGACCCTCCCCTAAAGGAGAGGGCGGCGGTCACGGATAGCTGACCGTCAAGGCACCTCGGGCAGCGGAATATATTCCTTGTCGTCACCCGGGATGAGCGGGAAGCGGAGCGCCTTCCAATCCTCCTTCGCCTGGTTGATCCGGTCGCGCGACGACGACACGAAATTCCAGAAGACGTAGCGGCGGGTCGGGAAGGCCTGTCCGCCCATCAGCATCAGGCGGCCGCTGGTCGCGCTCGACAGGCGCGCTTCGTGTCCCGGACGCAATATGTACAGAGCGAACAGGTCGAGCGGCTGTCCATCGAGTTCGGCCGCGCCGCCAACCAACATCACCGCGCGTTCGTCGGCCCCAGCGTCGACCGGAATCGCGCCGCCGGCCGCGAGCAGGATATCGGCGTAGATCGTCGGCGAATGCTGTGGCGTCGCGGCCGTCGCGCCCCACAACGTCCCCATCAGCATGCGGGCGCTTGCACCGTCGTCCTCCACCAGGGGCAGTTCCTCTGAGCCGACATGGTCGAACGCCGGAGCGATCTCCTCGTGCCCGTCGGGCAGGGCGAGCCACGTCTGCATCCCGTAGAGGCTCGGGCCCTCGGGGCGAACGGCCTGCGGCGACCGCTCCGAATGCACGATGCCGCTACCCGCGGTCATGAGGTTAATCGCGCCCGGCTCGATCACCGCATGCGAGCCGATGCTGTCACGATGCTCGACCGCGCCTTCGAACAAATAAGTGACGGTCGCGAGGTTGATGTGCGGGTGCGGGCGCACATCCATGCCCTGTCCAGCGGGCAGCCGCGCCGGCCCGAACTCGTCGACGAAGATGAACGGGCCGACCATCGTCCGCTGCCGACCGGGGAGCGTCCGGTTGACCTTGAAGTCGCCGAGATCGTGGGTGACCGGCGTGATCGTCTGCAGGACGGAAGTCTCAATCGAAGCCATCATGGCTCTCCCGGAGCGGTTGCTCTGATCGACAACGCATGGACTCGGGCCTGCATCAGGTCGCCGAGCGCGGCATAGATCATCCGCTGCCGTTCGACACGGTTCTTGCCGGCAAAGGCCGCGCTTTGGATGCGCAGGCTGAAATGGCTTTCGCCTTCCGGATTGTAGCCGCCGTGGCCGCGATGCTGCTCGCTGTCGTCAGTGAGCTCCAAGCTCGACGGGCGAAGCGCCGAGTTGAGGCGGGCAAGCATTTCGGCCGCCACCGGACCGGTCTTTCGGGCGTTCATTGCCCCTATATAATGGGGTTGTATGGCGACGAAGCAATCCAGGCTGCACGGACGGGTCGAAGGCGCACAAGCACGGTGCGCCGTTCCTAGCTGCGATGCGCCCGGCGAGTTCAAGGCGCCGCTCCAGCCGGCCAATTTCGACGGGCCCGGGGCGTGGCGCTTCCTGTGTCTCGACCACGTCCGCGAGCACAACGCCAAGTACAATTTCTTCGAAGGCATGAGCCCTGACGAAATCCAGGATGCGCAGGGCCCGCTGGGGGGATGGGAGCGGCCGAGCCGTCGCTTCGCCACCAATGGCGCCGACCCGCCGCCGCGCTGGGCTGATTTCCACGATCCGCCGGACGCGATCACCGGTCGCTTCGGCCGCGTGCGTGAGCGCGGGTCGCATTCGCGCTTCAGCAAGCCCGAGCGGCGCGCGCTGTCGGTCCTCGGCCTTGGCGAAGACGCCGACCGGCACCAGCTTCGCCAGCGTTATTCAGGATTAGTTCGCCGCTACCATCCGGACAAGAACGGCGGCGACCGCAGCCAGGAAGCGCGGCTCAGCGCGGTGATCGAGGCCTACCAGCTGCTGCGGAAATCGGCCGCTTTCGCTTAGTCGCGGTCGGGCGCGCCCAGCGGAAAGTAGGACCGGTATTGACGGCCTTCATCGACCGCCCGAGCGACAATCGGATGGGCGAGGAGCCGGGCACGATAGGCCGCCAGCCGTGGTCGTTTCGCCCCGATCTCCTCCACCCAGTCGGCGTAGAACAGCGACGGCGCCGCGGCGCAGTCTGCCAGCGTGAACTCTTCGCCCACCGCCCACGGCTCGCCAAGGTTCGAGTCGAGCCAGTCGTAGGCGATGTTCAGCCGTTCCCTCGCGCGCTCTTCGCCATAAGCGTCACCCGTGCCCTCCGGCCGCAACGCGTTGGCTACCCCGACCTGCATCGTGTTCATGATGTAGAGGTCGAAGAATCGGTCGAGGAAGCGTACGCGCAGGCCCTCGTCCCCCTCCGGGATCCACTGCGTCGGGCCGGGATGGTGGAGCTGCAGATGCTCGATGATGATCGAGGTTTCGAGGATCGGTTTGCCGTCGTCGATCAGCAACGGGAATAGGCCGAAGGGCGAGTGGCGCTTGAGCTCGGTGAAATTTTCCGGATGGTCTGATTCGAGCAGCCGGTATTCGAACTCGGTGCCGTCCGCCCAAAGCGCGATCAGGACTTTCTGGCAGTAAGACGAAAAGGGATGCGCAAAGAGTTGCAGACTCACCAGGCGCCTTCCTTGATCTTCTCGCGAAGTTCGAGCTCGGCCCGGCTCGGCTCCTTGGTCGCGAAACTGCCGGTCTCGACCTCGCCGTCCGGCTCGTAGGTCGTGAATATGACGCCCTTGTCGGACACATAATGATCGGTGAGCTTCATCCGGCTTGGCCGCTGGCTGACATCGAAGATCGACTTGCCCTTCCCCAGCAGGACCGGGAAGGTCATCAGCAGTAGCCGGTCGATCAGGCCGGCGGACAACAGCGGCGGGTACAATGTGCTGCTGCCCTGGATCAGCAGGTCGCGGCCCTCGCTCTTCTTGAGCTCGCCCACTGCCGCTGCGGTGTCGCCGGTAAGCTTGCTGCTGTTGTCCCAGTCCAGCGGACGGTTCGAATGGGTCAGCACATATTTGTTGATGCGCTGGAATTTCTCGCCGATCGGATTGTCGCGGTTGTTCGGCCAATAAGCCGCGAAAATTTCATATGTGCGCCGGCCCACCAGCAGGTCGTACTCACCGGAAATGATGCCTTCGAACGGGCCCATATCGCCGGTGAAGAAAGGATGCGTCCAGCCGCCGAGCGCGAAGCCGCTCGTGGGGTCCTCGTCTGGACCCCCCGGGGCTTGCATGACACCGTCGATCGACAGGAATACGGCGCCGGTGAGCTTACGCATTGACGGCCTCGCCCTTGAGCGCCGCTTCGATGGTGGCGATGTCGATCTTCCGCATCGTCATCATCGCCTCGAACGCCCGCGTGGCTGCGGCCTTGTCCGGATTATTGTTGGCCTCGAGCAGCACGCGCGGCGTGATCTGCCAGGAGAAGCCCCATTTGTCCTTGCACCAGCCGCACATGCTTTCCTCGCCGCCGCTCTTGGTGATCGCGTCCCAGTAACGGTCGGTTTCCTCCTGGTTCTCGGTAATGACCATGAAACTCACGGCTTCGTTGGGTTTGAAATTGGGGCCGCCGTTCAAGCCGACGAAGCCGCGGCCGAGGACGGTGAAGTCGACGGTGAGCTCAGTGCCCTGCTCCCCGCCGGGGAAGTCCGAGGGAGCGGTCATCGCCGTGCCGACGCGACTGTCGGGGAAGGTCGCCGCGTAGAACTCAGCGGCTTTGCGCGCCTCGCCTTGGTCGAACCACAGGCATGTGATCAGTTTGTCGGACATGCTTTAAACTCCCTCGTTGATGCTTACTCGCCGCCGACCAGCGCGAACTCGGCGCCCTGCGGGTCGTGCCCGATGATGATCCAGTCGCCGGTCGGCACCTGGTGTGGGCCCATGGCGACAGTCCCGCCTTTATCTTCGACCACTTGCTTAGCGTTCGTGATGGACGGAACGCGGAAATAGAAGCGCCACTTGGGCTGTCCGCCCGCCATGACGCCGCACAGCGCGCCGATGCGCTGCCCGCCTTGGTCGAGGAAGCGATATTCGCCCATCTCGCCCATATCCATGAAGTCGTTGCTGTCCCAGCCGAACTGCTCGCCGTAGAACTTGCGTGCGGCGGCCGGATCGGAGGTGCTGAGTTCGTTCCACCCGACGCGTTGCTGGCCGTCCGGTGAAAACACGTCGCTCATGGCGTTGGGGTCGCCCTGCGGCGGCAGTGGCTTCATGACATAGAAGGGCGCGCCCTGCGGGTCGGTGACCATCGCCACCCGGCCCACGCCGGGGATGTCGAACGGCGGCATCATCACTTTTCCGCCGTCGCGCTCGATGGCTGCGGCCTGCGCGTCGACGTCCGGCACATGGATATAAGCGAGCCATGTCGGCCGGGCGCCGTGCTGCTTCATGTCGTCGGTGATCTGCATCGCTCCGCCGGCGAACTTGCCGTCGCTACGCCCGATCATCCGATAATCGTTGGGAAAGTCGGACCGGTCCTGGACGTTCCAGCCGACCACGGCGTCGTAGAATGTCTTTGCCGCCGCGATGTCGGTCGTCAGCAACTCGTACCAGATGAAGTCGCCGCGCGGTTCGGCAGCGGTCCCCGCCGCGGTGGCACCCGCCACCTCGTCACGTACATCGGTCATCGTTCCACTCCTTGGTTGCGTTGACTCAGGCCGGCTGGTGGGCGCGCGACTGCGATGCGAGCTGCGCGGAGGCGGTGTCGACGATCTTCTCGAAGCCGCCCCAGAACATCCGCTTGCCGTCGAACGGCATCTCGCCTTCTGGCTTCAGGCTCTCGTCCGACATGATCTTCTGCCATGCGTCGTCGCGCTTCGCCTTGTCGGGCCATTCGATGAACGAGAAGACCACGGCCTCGCCGTCCTCGGCCTTCACCGCGCGATAGAAATCGGTGACCTTGCCGTGCTTCACGTCATCGCTGAAGGCCTCGACCACGCGCGTCGCGCCATGCTCGCGGAACACCTTGGCCATCTTGGATGCGAGCTCGCGATAGGCGTCGCGTTTGCCTTGCGGAACCGGCACGACGAAACCGTCGGTATAGCCGCCGCCGGGCGAGCCTTCCTCGACGATCGCGTCGAAGCCGCCAATGATCATGCGCTTGGTGTCAAACGGCATGTCCTTGCTCATTTCCGTCATGCGCGAATCACTCATCATTTTCTCGGTGGCCGCGTCGCGCTCCTGTTTCGATGGATATTCGAACCAGGAGAAGACGATCTTCTCGTCGGGCTTGGCGTCGACCGCCTTGCGGAAGTCGGTGACCTTGCCTTCGGGAACGTCGCTGTCCCAGGTTTCGACCACCCGCCTGACGCCCACCTCCTGGAACATCGGAGCGAACGCGTTGGCATGGTCGAGATAAGCGCGCCGACTGGCCTCGGGCACGGCGACGATGAATCCTTCGAAATAGGTCATGCTGCTGCTCCTTCCATTTGAGGTTGGTTGGCCGCGAACGCGGCGAGCTGGTCGCTGAGCGCCTGCTGGAACGCCGGGCGCGCTTCGGCGCGCTTCATATAGCCGGCGAGGTTGGGGATTTGGGCAACTAGATCGGTATGCCTGAGGAAGCGCAGGCTCGTGACCATCATCAGGTCGCCGATGGTGAAGCGATCCTCGACCCAGTCCTTGTCGCCCAGCCAGTCCGAGACTCGCTTGAGCTTGAGCTTGGCGAATTCCTCGGCGCCGGGCCGGCGGAGCGTCGCCCACTCCTCGCCTTTGAAAAAGACGTCGATCAGCAGAAGGTTGAGGATCGCCGGCTCGACGCTGTTGAGCGCCGCATAGGTCCACTGGATCGCGCGATAGCGCCCCTGGGGATCGCGCGGCAGCAGCACTTCGCTTTGCTCGCCGATATATTGGATGATCGCGCCGCTCTCGAAGATCCTGACCTTGCCGTCGTTGAAGCAGGGGACCTGGTCGAACGGCTGCTCCTTCAGATATTCGGGAGGACGCGGAGCGCCGAGCAGGCGGACGCGGTAATCGAGCCCCGCTTCTTCGAGCGCCCAGCGGGCGCGGAGATCGCGGACCACGCCCTGGGCAAATTCGGGCACCCAACTAAAGGCCGTGATCTCAATCGCCGCATTCGGATTGACTGGCATTTTCCCTCCTTGTCATGAATTGTTACGCTGATGCGCACTCTTCGACTGGATGCGCGCCCTTATCGGCAAAGCTCGGGTCCATCCACATTGGCGCCCACTGATGGCCGTCGGGATCTTCGAAATCGCGACCGTACATCGGCCCGCCCTTCGTCTGGTCCTCTTGCGAGACGTCGATCTTGCCGCCGGCTGAGCCTGCGGCATCGGTGATCTGGTCGACTTCCGCCGGGCTCTCGCAGGAGATGCAGAGCAGCATCTGACTGGTGTTGTTGGCGTCCGCAATCGGCTTGCGGGTGAACGTTGCATAAAAGGGGTGAGTGAGCAGCATTACCGAGATGGTGTCCGAGAGTACCATCATTGCGGCGGCGTCGTTCGAGAACTTCGGTTCGTTCCTAAAGCCGATCGCTTCGTAGAACGCCCTGGACTGGTCGAGGTCCTTCACCGGCAGGTTCACGAAAATCATGCGGGACATTTCTCTCTCCACTCCGACTCGATTCGCTTGCTTTTTGCGCCTCGAAGTTATAAATTGCAACTGTGCAGTTAGAAAAAACAACTAAGTTCCGGAGGGGCAAGGAAAAACGGCGGTACGACGACGCTTGCGGGCTTGCCCATGCGATGGACTTGCTCGGTGAGCGCTGGGCGATGCTGGTGCTGCGCGAGCTGGCCTACGGGCCTCGGCGCTTTTCCGGATTGAAGGCCGATCTTGGGGGAATCAGCGCTAACGTCCTGACCCAGCGCCTTGCCGAGCTGGAGGGGCGGGGGCTGGTGCGCCGGACGCGGCTCCCGCCGCCCGCTTCGGTCCAGGTCTATGAGGCGACTGAGTGGGGCCTCGAAGCGGTGCCGGTTATCGCCTCGCTCGGTCGCTGGGCGGCGCGGAGCCCGTGCCATGACCCGACGCTGCCGATGAGCCACGTCTCGGTGATGATGTCGCTGCAGACCCTAATCTCGCCGGTTCTTGCCGACGGCATTGATGCCAGGATCGGCTTCCGGCTCGGCGAAACCAGCTATGTCGCGACGATTCACGACGGCCGGCTCGACATCGATCGCACCGCGGTCGTGGATTGCGTCGTCGAATTTAACGGGCCGCCGAGCGCGGTTGCAGCCGTGATCCACGGCGGTGCGCCCCTTGAAACGATCGAGGTCACGGGAGACATGGAGCTGGCGAAGCGTTTCGTGACGCTGTTCCCCCTGCCGTCAAAAGTTGGCTGAGCGTTGAGGCGCGCGCGCCCATCCCCTAAGGCACTTTTCGATGACTGATATTTCCAACGTGCAGCCCGAAAGTCGGGCGGAGACGCTGATGGCCTCGCCCGACAAGATCGCCAAGGTGCGCGAGCTGTTCGGCGTCGACACCGACATGGAAGTCCCGGCCTTCAGCGAGGCCGACGAGCGGGTTCCCGACCTCGACCCGACCTATGTCTTCGATCCCGACACGACGATGGCGATCTGCGCCGGCTTTTCGAAGAACCGGCGAGTGATGATCCAGGGCTATCACGGCACCGGCAAGTCGACCCATCTCGAGCAGGTCGCGGCACGCCTCAACTGGCCGATGATCCGCATCAACCTCGACGCGCACATCAGCCGCATCGACCTCGTCGGCCGCGACGCCATCGTGCTTCGCGACGGCCAGCAGGTGACCGAATTCCGCGAAGGTCTTCTCCCCTGGGCGCTGCAGCACCCGGTGGCTTTGGTGTTCGACGAATATGACGCCGGCCGCCCGGATGTGATGTTCGTAATCCAGCGGGTGCTCGAGGCGGAGGGAAAGCTCACGCTTCTCGACCAGAACCGGGTAATTCGCCCGAACCCCTGGTTCCGCTTGTTCGCGACCACCAACACCGTCGGCCTCGGCGACACCACCGGCCTCTATCACGGCACCCAGGCGATCAACCAAGGGCAGATGGACCGCTGGAACATCGTCACCACGCTCAATTACCTGCCCGCCGCGGTCGAGGCGCAGATCGTCCTCGCCAAGTCGGGCGAATATGACGACCCCGGCGGCAAGGAGATCGTCGACAAGATGATCAAGGTCGCCGAGCTGTCGCGTCAGGGCTTCATCAATGGCGACATCTCGACGGTGATGAGCCCGCGCACGGTGATCAGCTGGGCCCAGAACGCCCACATCTTCGGCGACGTCGGCTACGCCTTCCGGGTGTCGTTCCTCAACAAGTGTGACGAATCCGAACGGCCGCTGATCGCCGAATATTATCAGCGCGTGTTTGGGCAAGACCTTCCCGAAAGCGTGGTCGGGAAAGCGGGCTAGCTACCGCCCGTGGCCGAAAAGATCGACCTTTTCCGCCGAGTGCTCGCCGGGGCTTCCCGCGCCATCGCGCACGACCCGGAAGTCGAGATCGTTTACGCGACCGACACCGGGCCTGCTTCGGGGAAAACGGCGCGGGTGGCTTCGCCGGGACCGGCGCTCGAGCCCCGTTTGGTCGCCGAAGCGCGGGGCGCCGCGGATTCGGCCGCGCTCCGGCTGAGATACCATGACCCCGCGCTTCATGCCCGCGTGGCTCCCGTCGATATCGACGCGCGCGCGGTGTTCGACGCGCTCGAAATGGCCCGCGTCGAAGCCCTCGGCTCGCACGCGATGGGCGGCGTCAAAGGCAATCTCGCGCACCTTACCGAAGCCCGCGTTCGCGGCGATGCGATCGTCCGTGCGCGGACGGCCGAGGAGGTGCCGCTGTCGACCGCGGTCGCGCTGATCGCCCGCGAGCGGCTGACCGGCGAGGCGCCGCCGCGCGCGGCTGCCGAGGGGCTCAAGCTCGTCGCGCCGTGGATCGAGGACAAGGCGGCGGCCGAGCTCGACGCGCTGGGGCTGACGCTCGACGACCAGGCGGCGTTCGCCAAGCTGTCGCGGCGCTTGCTCGAGGACCTCGACCTCGCCGCCGCCGAGGACCCGAACCAGGACGAACTCCAGGAAGTCGGTGACGATGCCGAGGGGGAGGAAGGCGGGAGCGAAGATTCGGCCGAGCAGGGCGATGAAGGCGCGCCCGGCGGCGGTGACATGGAGATGCGCGGCGAAGAGGCCGAGGATGAGAATGCCGAGGGCGATTCGGACCAGGAGATGGAGGCCGGCGACCAAGAAGTGAGCGCCGGCGACGACCTCAGCGAGAGCGTCTTTGCTTCGCCCGGCCGGCGCAACTGGGAGCTGAGTCCCGAGACCGACTACAGGGCCTACACCACGCGCTTCGACGAGATCGTGGAATCGCAAGAGCTGTGCGACGAGGAGGAACTGGGCCGCTTGCGCGCCTATCTCGACCAGCAGATGGCCGGGCTCCACAATGTCGTGACTCGCCTCGCCAACCGGCTGCAGCGGCGGCTGATGGCGCAGCAGGCGCGCAGCTGGGATTTCGACCAGGAAGAAGGGCTGCTCGATGCAGCGCGGCTGGCGCGCGTGGTCGTCAACCCAAGCCATGCCTTGTCGTTCAAGATCGAGCGCGACACCGAGTTCAGGGACACGGTGGTTTCGCTGCTGATCGACAATAGTGGTTCGATGCGCGGGCGGCCGATCGCCATCGCCGCAATCTGCGGCGACATCCTCGCGCGCACGCTCGAACGCTGCGGCGTGTCGACCGAGATCCTCGGCTTCACCACCCGCGGCTGGAAGGGCGGGCAGAGCCGCGAGGCGTGGCTAACCGCGGGGCGTCCATCGAATCCCGGGCGGCTCAACGATCTTCGGCACATCATCTACAAGCGCGCTGACGAGCCCTATCGGCGCGCCCGCCGCAACCTCGGCCTGATGATGCGCGAAGGGCTGCTCAAGGAGAATATCGACGGCGAGGCTTTGCTCTGGGCGCACAACCGGCTGATCGCCCGACCCGAGGAGCGGCGCATCCTGATGGTCATCTCCGACGGCGCGCCGGTCGACGATTCGACAGCGTCCGCGAACGGCGGAAGCTATCTCGAGCGGCACCTCCGCCAGGTGATCGAATGGATCGAGAAACGCTCGAGCGTCGAGCTGATCGCCATCGGCATCGGCCACGACGTGACCCGATACTACAGCCGCGCGGTGACGATCATGGACGCCGACCAGCTCGCCGGAGCGATGGTCGAGCAGCTCGCGCAACTGTTCGAGGCGCATTGAGCTAAAGCTAGGCTGCGTTCGCCGCCGACACCTCGAGCGTTCCAGCTGGCGCCGGTCCGAGCAGCGCGCTCGCCGGCTGCGCATAGGTCAGCCACGGCCTCCACTGCTCGGGCCGCAGCAGCGCTACCTGCCTGCCGTGATAGGGCGCGACGTCGGGTCCCGGGACGGTTGTCAGCATGGTGAAGGCTTCGCCTCGTCCGGGATCGTCGCGGACCAGCCCGGCGATGCCGAGCAGTCCCTCGCCGCCCGGCTTGAAGAGCCAGCGGTCCTTGCGCTTCTGCTTGGGGTCGGCGGGCGTGGTGAACTCGTAGAAGCCGTCGGCGACGATCAGGCAGCGCCCGGTCGGGAACTCGCGGCCGTCCGAGCGGAAATTATAGACCGGCTTGCCGCCCTGGCCGGGCCAGCTCCAGCGGCGGACGACAAGGTCGAACGCCTCGCCGGCCGCTGGACGCACGATCGGGGCGGGATCGGTGATCCGGATATCGCGGGGCTCGAGGTTGGGAATGCCGTCGGGAAAGCGCAGCACGATCTGTTGTTCGCGGAACAGGCGGGCAATTTCGTTCGGCGATTTCGACTGGGTATAGAGGTTGCACATAGCGCCTGGCGCTGACGCCTACACGCTGCGGTCGGCGGCGCAAAAAAATTGGGCCCGGCGCAACTACGCACGCCGGGCCCCCCTCGTTACGCAACCGGAGGGAATCTGCCTGTTTCCAGGCCTGACGGGGAAAAGGGGGAAACCCCATCAAACTCAGGCACATATGCCTGAGCCGCGGGGCATGGACACTGAACAAAGCGTGCAGCCTTTGTTCAGGAAAATCTTTGAAAAATCAGTCGGTTAACCGACTTAAGCAGCGGCCTGTGCGGACACCTTCTTGGCAATCTCTTTCTTGAGCTTGCGCACCTTGGGGCTGAGCTTGTCGTCGCTGGTCTTCAGCAGCCAGTTGTCGAGGCCGCCGACATGTTCGACCGAGCGCAGGCCGTGAGTCGACACGCGCAGCTTGACGCTCTGCTCGAGGGCGTCGGAGAGCAAAGTGACGTTCTGCAGGTTGGGCAGGAACGTGCGCTTGGTCTTGTTGTTGGCGTGGGAAACATTGTTGCCCACCTGCCGGCCCTTGCCGGTCAGCTCGCAAACCCGCGACATGGTGTTCTATCCTGATTTCTTGGACGAGCCGCATGGGCCCGAAGAGCGCCGCCCGTTAGCGGCTCGATCCTTTCCCGTCAATGTCGTCAAGTAAGGGGAAGCGAGCAACCCAAGTACAACATTTGCGTTGAACAAACGTCGTTTGACGACGCGTGGCGTTTATGTGAGGACTCAAGCGGGAACAGGACCATGCGCACCGTCATCGTCATTCTGATATTAGCGATCGTCGTCATTCTCGCCGCCGTCGCGAGCGGATTTCTCCACGTCAACCAGACCCGCGAGGCCAAGGCGCCGGAGGTCAGCGCAACGCGCAACGGCGTCACGGCGAAGGGCGGGCAGGCGCCGGCGTTCGACGTCGAGACCGGCTCGGTCAAGGTCGGGACCAAGCCGACTACCGTCAAAGTCCCCGCTTTGGTCGTCGAGACGCCGGGCGGCAATCAGGCGCAGGCGGCCTCCAACAAGACCAAATAGCGCGGGTGTGACTTGAGCTGCGCGGTCGGCTAGCGCGCGGCCGTGGGCTTTCCTCTTCCTCCACCGATGCGCCGTGCCCTCGAGCTTGCCGCCGAAGCCGCCGCGGCTGGCGAGGTCCCTGTCGGGGCGGTGGTCACCCTGGACGACGAGATCGTCGCCGAAACCCGCAATGCGATGCGCGGGTCGAGTGATCCGACCGCCCATGCCGAGATGGAGGCGATCCGCGCCGCCGCGGCCAAGCTCGGCTCCTCGCGGCTCGACCAGTGCACCTTGTGGGTGACCCTCGAGCCCTGCGCAATGTGCGCCGCGGCGATCGCGGTCGCCCGGATGAAGGCGCTGCGCTTTGCCGCAGAGGACCCCAAGGGCGGCGGCGTCGTGCACGGCCCGCGCATCTTTGGCCAGCCGAGCTGCCATCACCGTCCCGATGTCCTCGGCGGCATCGGCGAGGCCGAGGCGGCCGAGCAGCTCAGGCATTTCTTCGCCGAGCGGCGTTAAGCCCGATAGGGTACTAGCCGGATCTCGATCCGCCGGTTCCCCGCCTTGTCGGTTTCGCTAACCTCCGGGCTGTAGAGCGGCGCGCTTTCGCCCAGGCCGCGCGAGGCGATCCGCGCCCGCGTGACGCCGTGCCCGGTAAGATAGCTCGCGACCGCCGCCGCGCGTTTCTCCGATAGCGCCTGGTTGGTCTGCGGCGACCCCGACGTGTCGGTGTGGGCGAGGACGTCGACGAAGGTGCGATTGCGGGTCTTCACCGTCCGCGCGATCTCGAGCAAGGTCGCGTCGGTAGTGGCTTTGACGGCTGCGCTGCCGGCATCGAAAGTGAAGGTCGCCGGAATGCGGATCACGATGCTTCCGCCGACCTGCAGCACGTCGAGCCCGATGCCCGCGGTCTGCCGCCTGAGCTCGGCATCGAGATCGGCCATATAGGCCGAGGCTTCGTACGGCGTCAGCGGCCGGATTTTGGCCGCGCGCATCTTCGCCGCGCGCGCCTTCTGCCCGCCGATCACATCGCCAAGGAGGTAGGGCGCCGTCACGCCGAGCGGCCGGAATGCCGCCGGGACGACGACGGGCGGCGGCGGTGAAGTCTGGCAACCCGCGACCACGGCCAAGGCGCAGCCGACGGTCAGCGTCCTCAAGCTCCGGGCGAAGGTCATTTTCGGCAAGCTCCCCACTGCAATCCCCGATCAAACCGGCGCCCATAGCCGATGGTTCCGCATCTGTATTAAGGCTGCTGCTTGTGAACCGCTGCCGCCGCGGGTTACACTCGCCGCCGCCGCACACCATGAGCGACCATTTACCCCCCATACCCTGGCTCGACGTCCTCCTCATCCTCGCGCTGATCGTGCTCAACGGCGCGCTGGCGATGGGTGAGCTGGCGATCGTTTCGTCGCGCGAGGCGCGATTGAAGGCGATGGCCAAGGGCGGCAGCGCCGGCGCCCGCTGCGCGCTCGACCTTGCCGCCGACCCGGGACGGTTCCTGTCGACCGCTCAGAGCGGCATCACGCTGATCGCGATCTTCGCCGGTGCATTTTCCGGCGCGAGCCTCGGCGAGCCTGTGGCACAGCGGCTGCAGCTTCTCGGCCTGAGTGCAGAAACCGCGCACACCGTTGGCTTCGGCCTGGTGATCGTGCTGACCACCTATGTTTCGCTGGTCATCGGCGAGATCGTGCCGAAGCAGATCGCGCTGCGCTCGCCCGAGCCCATCGCCGTTGTCGTGTCGCGGCCAATGCGGCTGCTGTCGAAGATCACCGCGCCCTTCGTTTGGCTGCTCCAGCGCTCGAGCGCACTGATTTTGGGCGTGCTCGGCATGAACCGCGAATCGAAGAACCACGTTACCGCGGAGGAGCTCCACCTCGTGGTCGCGGAGGCTCAGACCGCGGGCGTGCTTGAGGAGGATGAGCGCGCGATGATTTCCGGCATCGTCCGGCTTGCCGATCGGCCGGTGCGCGAGGTCATGACACCGCGTACCGAGATCGACTGGATCGACAGCGGCGCGACGGCGGAGGAGATCCGGGCCGCCCTGCTCGAGACGCCGCACAGCCGGATCCCCGTCGCCGACGGCGCGGTCGAGAATATCGTCGGCGTCATCCAGACCCGCGACGTGATGGCGGCGCTGCTCGAAGGGCGCGGCATTGACCTTAATCACTTGTGCCGCATGGCGCCGGTCATCCCTGACCTCATGGATGCGATGGACGCGCTGGCGGTGCTGAGAAATGCCGACGTGCCGCTGGCGCTGGTCCATGACGAATATGGCCATCTCGACGGGATCGTGACTCCGGGGAGCATCCTCGCCGCTCTCGCCGGGACCTTCGCCAGCGACGTCGACCAGGGTGACGAGCCGGCGCTGGTCGAGCGGGACGACGGCAGCTGGCTGGTGTCGGGTGCCGCGAGCGCTGACGTTCTGTCCGATCGGCTCGGGGTCAATCTGCCTCAGGAACGGGACTATTCGACCGTCGCCGGGTTCGCTCTGTCAGTGCTCAAGCATCTGCCGGAAACCGGCGAGAAGTTCCGCCACGACGGCTGGTCGTTCGAGATCGTCGACATGGACGGGCGCAAGATCGACAAGCTGATCGCCTCACGGACCCGGAAGCGGCAAGCGGAAGCCCAGGCTGAAGCCGTAAGCTAAAGCTTCCCGAACGTCTGCTCGAACCCGTCGGTGTCGTTCCTGGCGAGATAGGCGGCCTGCTCGACCACCCGATCGCGCGTGATGCGGCCGCGGAACGCGCCGAGCTGGTTGTCGAGCCGCTCGATCTCGGTCGGGGTCAGGCTGGCGAGCTGATCGAAGCGGTTGAAGCCGAGGCCGTGAAGCGCGTCGGCGAACTTGGGCCCGACGCCTTTGATCCGGCACAAATCGTCGTTCGGGTCGCCCTCGCCGTCGAGCTCTTGGCGCACCGGCGCGCGGAACAGGGCGCCGGCAAAATCGCTTGTGGCGGCCGCCGCCTCGCCGGCGAGACCGCGCCCTTCCGGCGGACGCTTTTGCTGCGTCATGTGCGGGCGCACCGGGGTGCTGTCGGTCAGCTGCACCCGCTGCTTGGGCCGCAGCAGGATGAACGCCAGCACCAGCGCGGCCACGACGACGATCAGCCACCAATATTCGCGGATCAGGTCCATTCTCTCACCAGGTCCATTGTGCGTTGTAGCGACGGTGAAGCTCGACCAGATAGGCGAGCAGCAGCCCGAAAAGAAAGCCTCCCACCGCGACCGCCATCGCCTCGGCGATGAGCGGCAGGCCGGCCGGCTCGTCCGTCCATTGCGCGCTCGAGACGCCCGGCAGCTCGCTCATTAGGCGGACCAGCTCGGTGGTCTGGAAGTCGTCGGCGGGTCCGGCAAGGATCAGGCGGCGGGTGAGCGGGCCGTGGTGCAGATGCTCGGCGACGCGAGTCATCTCGTAATGATCGAGAACCGCGCGCGCATCGTGCTCGACCCGTCCGCTCAAGCGGTCGGCCGCGCCAAGTGGGCCGTGCCACAAGGCGGCCAGGGCCAGCGATAGAACGACGCCGAGCGCAAGGGTGGCGTTGCGCCGGGCGCGGCGCCGGAAGGCGATGGTCCCGATCGGGCCGCCGACCAGAAGTCCGGCCGCGAAGCAGGGCCAGAAATAGCTCCACAAGACGTTCATGCGCCCTCCCGCGCGAGCTCGCGCCAGCCGATGTCGCGACGATGGAAGCCGTCGGCGAAGTCGATCTGGTCGACGGCGCGGTAGGCGCGCGCCCGGGCGTTGGCAAAAGTCTCGGCAACCGCGGTCACGGCGAGGACGCGCCCGCCCTTGGCGATCAGGCCGCCGTCGCCGAGTGCCGTACCCGCGTGAAATACAGTCACCCCCTCGACTTGCTCGGCCGCTTCGATCTCGCGGATCAGTCCGCCGCTCGCCGGCGTCCCCGGATAGCCTCGCGCAGCGACGATGACCGTGACCGCGTGCTTGCCCGTCAGCCGCGGCTCAACCTGGTCGAGGCGCCCGGTCGCGACCGAGTAGAGCAGCTCGGCGAAGTCGCCGTCGATCAGCGGCATGATCGCCTCGCACTCGGGGTCGCCGAAGCGGACATTATATTCGATCAGCTTGGGCCCCTCGGTCGTGAGCATGAGCCCGGCGTAAAGCACGCCGTTAAACGGCGTTCCGACCGCCGCGAGCGCACGCGCGGTCGGCCGCACGATCTCGTCCATTGCGCGCGCCTCGAGCTGGTCGGTGAGCACGGGCGCCGGGGCATAGGCGCCCATTCCGCCGGTGTTCGGGCCCGTATCGCCTTCGCCGACGCGCTTGTGGTCCTGGGCCGAAGCCAGCGAGACCGCGATCTCGCCGTCGACGAGCGCGAACAGGCTCGCTTCCTCACCCTTAAGGAACTCCTCGATCACCAGCGGAGCGTTGCCGATCGCATCGATTGCGGCCTCTGCCTCCGCCCGGGTCATGGCGACCGTCACGCCCTTGCCGGCGGCGAGCCCGTCGGCCTTGATCACGACCGGGATGCTGAACCGGTCGAGCGCTGCACGAGCGTCCGCAGCGAGCTCGGTCCGGACATAGTCGGCCGTGGGAATGTTGTGCGCGCGGCACAAATCCTTGGTGAAGCCTTTCGAGCCTTCGAGGCGCGCCGCCGCGGCGTTCGGACCAAAGACCGCGATACCGGCCTCTCGCAGCGCATCGGCGACGCCGGCGACCAGCGGCGCTTCGGGGCCGATGACGACGAGATCGCTCGCATTGCGCTTGGCGAGCCCGACGACCGCGGCGGGATCGCAGGGATCGATTGCGACGCAATCCGCCCAACGCGCGATCCCCGGATTGCCGGGCGCGGCGACCAGCTTGTCACAGCTCGGCGATTGCCTAAGGCGCCAGGCGAGCGCATCCTCGCGACCGCCTGAGCCCAGAAGCAGAATATTCATGGATCTCCCTGACGACACGCGCGGTTCGCTGTTAGCCAACGTCGCACCCGGCGACAATTCGCCGGCGCTGACCGTCAGCGAACTTTCAGGCGCGCTCAAGCGGACGATCGAAACTGCCTTCGGCCAGGTCCGCGTCCGCGGCGAAATCAGCGGCTTCAAGCGCCATGCGTCCGGCCACTGCTATTTCACCTTGAAGGACGAGAATGCCTGCATCGACGCCGTAATCTGGCGCGGCAGCGCGGCGGCGCTGGCGTTCCAACCGGAGGACGGCGCCGAGGTCATCGCGACCGGCAAGCTGACGACCTATCCCGGGCGCTCCAAGTACCAGATCGTCGTCGAACGGATGGAGTTGGCGGGGGAGGGGGCGCTGCTCGCCTTGCTCGAAAAACGCCGCAAAGCGCTCGCCGCCGAGGGTCTGTTCGACGCGGGCCGAAAGCGCCGCCTGCCCTTCCTGCCGCGAGTCATCGGGGTCGTCACTTCGCCGACCGGCGCCGTGATCCGCGACATCCTCCACCGGCTCGAGGACCGCTGCCCGACGCGCGTGATCCTGTGGCCGGTTCCGGTGCAGGGCGAGGGCGCCGCGGCCAAGATCGCCGCCGCCATCCGCGCTTTCCCGTCGATCGAGCCCAGGCCCGACCTGCTGATCGTCGCGCGCGGGGGCGGCTCGATCGAGGACCTCTGGGCATTCAACGAGGAGGAAGTGGTGCGCGCCGCGGCCGACAGCCCGATCCCACTGATCTCCGCCGTAGGCCATGAGACCGACACGACGCTGATCGACCAAGGGGCCGACCTGCGGGCTCCGACACCCACGGCCGCAGCCGAGATTGCGGTGCCGGTCCGCTCCGAATTGATCGCACAGCTCTGCGAGCTCCAGCATCGCGCGCAGCAATGCCTTTCGCGGCGGATCGAGCGCAGCCGCGAGCGGTTCGACCTGACCGTCTGCCGCTGGCCCGAACCGCAGGCGATCTTCGCTCCGATGGTCCAGCGGCTCGACGACGCCGGCGAGCGGCTGCCGCGCTCGCTGGCCGCGCGGGCGAGCAATGCGCGCGGCGATCTCAACCTGGTCGCCGGGCGCCTGCGCCGGGACCTGATCGATCAGCGGATTTCACGGCTGACCGAGCAGCTCTCAGGCCTGTGGCGGTTGGCCGAGCTCGCGCATCCCGACAAGCCGCTATCGCGCGGCTTCGCCCGGGTCACCGGCCGCGACGGACAGACTTTGACTCACGCGCGCGACGCGCGCGCGGGGCACTACGTCACGTTGCATTTCGGTGACGGTGAGGTCGATGCGACGGTCGACGGATCCGGCACGCCACGGCCGGTTGAGCGAAAGCGAGCCAAACCCTACATCGCTCCGCAGCCGGGGCTATTCGACCCGGCAGAGGATTGAACCCATGTTGATGCAAGGCAGCGGCAAGGCTGCGCGCGTCCAATACTTCCCCGGAACCTTCCGCCTGTTGAGCGACGGTGACCATGTCGTGTGCGCGGTGACCGGCGCGCGCATTTCCCTGCACGAGCTCAAATATTGGAGCGTTGAGCGGCAGGAGCCCTATGTCGACGCCGAGGCGAGCCTGAAGGCCGAGACGAACGCGGCCCGCTAGCCGACGCGCCTGGCCTTGAAGCCCGGCTGCGAGCCGAGCTTGAGGTAGTAAGAGCCCATCGTTCCGCGCTTGACGACCACTTTGTCGCCCCGGCGCGGGGGCAAGGCGATGGGCGTCCCGTCCGTCTGCTGCCAGGTCGATCCGTCGGCAAGCTTGACCGTCCAGCCCTCGTAGCCGTTCTCGAACGCGGCCGCGACCGTGCTCTCGACTTGGTTGACCTGGTCGTCACCGCCGCCGAACAGGGCGCTGAAGTTGGGGACCGAGAAGCCGAACAGCGAGCGCTTGGCCTCGTTCGCTCGAGCCTTGTCGACCACTACGACTTCCTTCTTGCTCATCGCGTCGGCGAGTCCCTGTGTGGCCTTGTCGAAGCAAGAGAGCCGCTGGCCGGGGTCGGTGATGGACTGGCAGGCGAGCAGCGA
>JBDTZJ010000010.1:0-21396 GCA_040005255.1 Sphingomicrobium sp. | reverse complement strand
TCGACGAAATCACCCGACCCGACGCCGGCATTGGCCCGCTGCAACCCGTCCAAGCCAATGATGTCGATGTTCTCGTCCTCGCCGTACGGGCGGATCGCGCGGGCGGCAGTGGAGCGCTTGCCGACGATCTCGATGACGTCGCCCTCATTGAGAGCGAGCTCGTCCATCAGCTTGTCGGGCAGCCGGGCGAAGCCGCGCCCGCTGTCGGCCGGGGGGAGGCTTGCGACCTGGACCTTGCGCGACTTCACGCGGTCGATCGTGTCTGCTTCAGGCATTTGCTCTCCTCACCCGCGCTTCGTGCCATTCATTGGAACGGCGGCGTCGAGACGCGGTTTCCATGCAGCGGTCAATATTTGATGGCCCCGGCGATTTTGCGCACGGTGGAACGGGGCGCGAAACGGCCGCTGTTCGCTGTGATCTTGTTGATGAGGCCGGGGATCACCACGGCCTTGTTCTTGTCGAGGCCTTTGAGGCCGATCTCGACGACCTCGGCAGCACCCATCGCGAACCGGTCGAATGCGCCGTTGCCGCCGAAGCCCGCGACTTCGCCGAACTCGGTTCGGGTCGGGCCGGGGCACAGGCAGCTGACCCTGATCCCGTGCGGTTTCAGCTCCTCGTGCAAGGCTTCGCTGAGCGAGAGGACGAAGGCCTTGGTCGCAAAATAGACCGCCATCTTCGGTCCCGGCTGGAAGGCCGCAGTAGAGGCGACGTTGAGGATGGAGCCGCCCTTGCGCTCGATCATCCCCGGCGCGACGGCGCGGCACAGGTCGGTCAGCGCGCCGACGTTCAAGTCGATCATCTGGCGCTGGCGCTTCGCGTCGAGCTCGGCGAAGCGACCAATGAGGCCGAAGCCGGCATTGTTGACGACCACGTCGACGACTTCGCCGTGCGCTTCAACGTCGGCGAGCAGCTTGGCGGCGGCGTCCTTCTTCGACAGGTCGATCGCCACCGCCCGGGCATTGCCGAGCTCCCTGGCCAGCTCGTCAAGCCGGTCCTTGCGCCGGGCGGCGAGGACGAGGGCGTGGCCGCGCTTCGACAACTGGCGCGCAAACTCGACGCCGAGCCCGGCCGATGCGCCGGTGACGAGAGCGATTGTCTTCAAGCCGTCGACACCGTTGCCTTGACGATCTTGCCAGGCTCGCGCGGCGGCTCGCCGACGGGGAGCGCGTCGACATATTCCATCCCGCTCTCGACCTCGCCCCACAGCGTGTACTGGCGGTCGAGGAACGGCGAATCCGCCGTCACAATGAAGAACTGGCTATTGGCACTGTCGGGGTTTTGCGCGCGCGCCATCGACGCGACGCCGCGGCGGTGCGACTCGCTCGAGAACTCGGCCTTGAGGTTGGGCAGGTCGGAGCCGTTGAAGCCGGTGCCGGTCGGATCGCCGCCCTGGGCCATGAAGCCCGGGATGACCCGGTGAAACACCACGCCGTCATAAAAACCGCTGTTGGCAAGGTCGGTAATGCGCTGGACGTGGCCCGGCGCGAGGTCTGACCTGAGCTTGATGACGACGTCGCCGCCGGTCGAGAGGGAAAGCGTCAGGCGGTCGGCATCGGCCATCGTGGAAACTCCAGGGTCAAAGCGTAAAGAGAAGCGCGATTTAGGGATGCGGCGACGGTTGCGCCAGACCGGCACCGTCCATAGGAGGGCGGCACCGGGTCCAGCGGGAAGGGAGCATCATGGCCGATGACGACCGGATCGCTGCCGCCGCCGCGCCGCAGGACGATACCCCCAATGCGGTGATGGACGAAGAGACCCGGCTTCGCCGCAACTTCGTCGACAAGGTTCTCGACGCCGTCGACGAGGGCGATGACGAAACCGCGCGCAGGCTGGTTGCGCCGCTCCACCCGGCCGACGTCGCGGACCTGATCGAGCTTGCCGCGCGCGACGAGCGCGAGGGCCTGGTCAAGGCGCTCGCCGGGATCGTCAGCCCCGACGTCCTCGCCGAGATGAACGAATATGTCCGCGAGGACCTGCTCGACGAGCTCGAGCCGCAGCAGGTCGCGGACATCGCCGGGCAGCTGGAAACCGACGATGCCGTCGCGCTGATCGAGGATCTCGATCGCGCCGATCAGCAGGCGGTGCTCCGCGCCATGGACCCCGACGACCGCGCGGCGGTCGAGGAAGCGCTGAGCTATCCGCAGGAATCCGCCGGCCGGCTGATGCAGCGCGACCTGTGCGCCGTGCCGGAACATTGGACGGTCGGACTGGTCATCGATTATTTGCGCTCGACCGAAGACCTGCCGACCGATTTCTGGGAAGTGTTCGTGGTCAGCGCCGACCACCATCCGGTCGGAACCTGCAAGCTGTCGACCATCCTCCGCACTCCACGATCGACCCCCGTCGGCACGATCATGACGCGCGACCAGACCCTGATCCCGGTCGACATGGACCAGGAGGACGTGGCGCTGCGGTTCCAGAAATATGCTTTGGTGTCGGCAGCAGTGATCGACGAGGCGGGCCGGCTGGTCGGCATGATCACGGTCGACGACGTCGTGCATATCATCCAGGAAGAAGCGGGCGAGGACGTCCTGCTGCTTTCCGGCGCGGGCGAGGGCGACATTAACGAGCCGGTTCAGCTCACCGTCCGACGCCGCTTGTTCTGGCTGGTGATCAACCTCGGCACGGCGATCATCGCCGCAAGCGTGGTCAGCCTGTTCCAGGCCGAGATCGGCAGATATGCAGTGCTCGCCGTGCTGATGCCGATTGTCGCCGGAATGGGCGGCAACGCCGGCACGCAGACGCTGGCGGTGGCGGTCCGCGCAATCGCGACCAACCAGCTGACTTCATCCAATACGCTGCGTGCCTTCGGTCGCGAGCTGACGATCGCGCTCGCCAACGGACTGTCGCTCGGCCTCCTGATCGGGGTTGGGGTGTCGCTCGTCTTCGGCAACTCCTTGCTCGGCGCGGTGATGGGCGCGGCAATGATTATCAACAATCTTGCCGCCGGGCTCGGTGGGATCCTGATCCCCGTCACCCTCGAGCGGCTCGAGATTGACCCGGCCGTTTCCTCGGCCGTGTTTGTCACGACCATCACCGACGTGACCGGCTTCTTCAGCTTCCTTGGGCTGGCCGCTTTGGTTGGGCTCGGCCGCTAAGGCGTTGCGAGTCATGGTTTAGTTTGGCACTGCCAAAACCGTGCCGACGCTCCATTTGACCAAGGTCGCGTTCGGGTGCCGAACGATCGAAGCGCTGGAAAAGCGTGTCGCCTCGCGTACCCATGACGGTGAGATGCGGGTGGCGACGCGAATGAGACCGAAACGTGCGGACGAATTGATCGGCGGGTCGATCCACTGGATCGTCAAGCACCGCCTGATCGGGCGCCAGCAGATCCTGCGCTTTGAGGACCGCAAAGACGGGCGCATCGACATCGTCGTCTCGGCGGCGCTGGAGTTGATCGCCCCATACCCGAAGCGCGCGCACCAGGGCTGGCGCTATCTGGAGTCCGCCAACGCCCCCGGCGAGAATGGTGACGATAGCGGCCTCTCCGAGCTCCCGCCGCTGCTATACACGCGGCTCACCGCCCTCGCGCTGATTTAGCCATCTTTCATCGTCGGCCGGCCGAGGCTATTCGCGCTCCAATGGCTAACAGGGAGACGAGCATGACCACACCATCTTCGCTGATCGATTCGAAGGTCGCTGAGCGGGCCATGCTCAAGCATCCCTTCTACCAGGCGTGGACCGAGGGCCGGCTGCCGCTCGACACGCTGCGCGCCTACGCCCGGCAATATTTCCACCACGTCGAGGCCTTCCCGCGCGCGGTGAGCGCGGTCCACAGCATCTGCCCGGATCGCGACGGCCGGCGGATGCTGGCCGAGAATCTCGCCGAAGAGGAGGGCATCGAGGCGGGCAAGCAGGATCATGCGTCGCTGTGGCTGATGTTCGCCTGCGGCCTCGGCGAAAGCGAGGAGGCGGTGCGCGCGCAGGACCTCAATGGCGAGACCCAGTCGCTGATCGACACGTTCCGCCGGCTTTCGCGCCAATCCTATGCCGCGGGCCTCGGCGCGCTCTACGCTTACGAGAGCCAGTTCCCCGGCGTTGCCAGCGCCAAGATCGAGGGGCTGATCGACCGCTACGGCATCGCTGATGAAGAGACGCTGCGCTTCTTCCGCGTCCACGAAAGCGCGGACGTCGAACATAGCGCGGTGTGCCGGTCGCTGCTCGACCGGCTGCCGGAAGATCAGCGCGCGGAAGCGGTTGCGGCCGGCGAGGAGCTCGCCGGGGCGCTGTGGAGCTTCCTGTCCGGCGTGGAGGCCCGCGCGAGCATCAACTAACGGCAGCCGCTGACGGTGGTCGAGCCGGTCACTTTCAGCGTGCAGGAGGGCCGGCCGGTCAGCCGGATGGTTGCCGGTCCGGAAGCCTGGACCGTCGCGCTGTCGGTGACATTGGCGTCGATCGTCGCCGCCCCTTCGGCCGCGATGGTCGCCGTCGGCGCAGCAAGGCCGGTGGCATCCAGCGTCGAAATCCCGCGGACGAGCGTGGTCAGCCTCTTGGCTTGTCCGGAAAGCTTCGCGCTCCCGGTGCCGACGAGGCTGACGGTCATCTGGTCGGCCTGGGCAAGTGCGATCTCGGCCCGGCCAGACCCCTGGACCGATAGTGCGAAGGTCAGTCCTTTGACGCGGTCGATGACGAGCGAGCCGGCGCCGTTGAGCCAGGCGTTGCCGAGCTCGTGCGTGCCCACGTTGATCTCGACCGGCCCCGCATTTGTGCCGGGATAGCCGCCCCACGACGAGGCGCTCGAGTGGACGACCAGAGTGTCGCCGCGGACGTCGATTTCGACGCGGTCGAGGGCCGGGCCTGATCCGCTTGCCCTTGCGAACGGCGCGACGCCGGTCGTGAGGCTGACCTTGAATGGGCCGTCCACGCGGATCTTGGTGAAGCCGGTGATCCCGAAATTGCGAGTCGCCGCGTCGGCCGGGGAGGCAGAGCCAGCGAGCGCGGCGGCGATGAGGAAGGTGCGCATGCGCCCACCTTCGTAGCCGAGGATTAAGGGCACTTTAAGAGCAATGGACGTTGCCCGATCCAGCCTTGTTGACGTTGCACTTGGCTCCGCCGGTGACGTTGACGTTCCCGGACCCCATCATGTCGACGTCGGCCGCGCCGCTCGAATGGGCTCTGACGTCGCCCGATCCGGCAATCGAGACCTTCAGGCCCTGCGCCTGAACGGCGCCCGCGTCGATGTTCCCCGAGCCCGCAATGTCATACTTGGCCGACTGGGCAGTTCCCGCGCCGGCCTTCACCCCGCCCGAGCCGGCGATGGAGAGCGTGAGCTGCTGGACGTTCACGGCGGCCACGTTGAGGCCGCCGGAACCGGCCACCGTCCCTTCAAAGTTCGGACCCGAAATCTTGTCGACGCGGATGTCGCCGGATCCCGCGATTGTCGCCCCGCTGAGCTGGGGCACGGTCACGGTGAAGCTCGCCTTACCATGGCGGGTCCAGCCCCAGTGGAAGACGCGGTGGTCGTTCTGGGGCCGGATGACGAGCTTGTCGCCCTGGACCTCGACGATCGTGCGCTCGAGCAGCTTTGCGCTGCCGCGGCCCGCGACGCTCGGATTGGCGCCAGTGCGGACTTCGACGTCATAAGGCCCGGCGACCTCGATCTGCTGGAAGTTGCCGACGCTGTAGTTTCTGGAAGCGGCCGGCCCGCCGTCGCCTTCGTCGTGTTGGACGTGACAGCCCGCGAGAGCAGAAGAAGCGGCGATCACTGCCGCCAAGGGCCTGAGCATGCATTCTCTCCTGTGGACGTGTATTAGCGTAGCAATACAGCAGTACGAGAACAGCTGCAAGCGCAAAAAAAGGGCGCCCGGTGAGGGGCGCCCCAATGATTCATGCCGGCGAAGCCGCTTATGCGACTTCTTTGGCCTTGTTGTGGATCGGCCATGCCTTGTTGAGGATCTCGAGGATCTTGGCCAGCGCCGACTTCTCGTCGGTCTGCTCCATCGCGCCGAGCTCGCGCGCCAGGCGCGACGAGGCGGCCTCGAAGATCTGGCGCTCGGAATAGCTTTGCTCCGGAGCGTCGTCGGGACGGAACAGGTCGCGGACCACCTCGGCGATCGAAGTCAGGTCGCCCGAGTTGATCTTCGCCTCATATTCCTGGGCGCGGCGCGACCACATGGTGCGCTTGACCCTCGGCTTGCCCTTGAGCGTCTCGAGCGCGTCCTTCATCGTCTTGTCGCTCGACAGCTTGCGCATCCCGACCGAGTCCGCCTTGTTGACGGGCACGCGAAGCGTCATCTTCTCCTTCTCGAAGCGCAGCACGTACAGCTCGAGACGGGTTCCGGCGATTTCGGTGCTTTGCAGCTCGACGACCCGGCCAACGCCATGCTTGGGGTACACGACATAATCACCGACGTCGAAGCTCAGCGCCTTAGTAGCCATTGCTAACCTTTCCAATTACGGCAGAGAGAGCCGACACGTCTCGCATCGTCCCCCAAAACGACCCGGCGGTCGCGGCTCTGCTGCCTATTTCGTGGCGTCCTTTGAACTTAAGGCCGCAGCTGAATCGCATGCGGCCCCGTATGACAACTTTATATCACAACTGAGCCTAGATTGCGAGTCCGAGTTGGAGGGGCGCTTCGACGCCTTCCTCACTAAGGTTATGCAAGCCCAGGCCGAGCAGCCGGATGCCCTTTGGCAAGGGATGCAGGGCAGCCAGCAGCGCCTGGCCGGCCGCGGTAAACGCTTCGAGATCGGGGACCGGCGCAGCAAAGCTCCTGGAGCGCGTGATCAGCGTGAAATCGCCGTACTTGACCTTGAGCGTGACCGTGCGGCCCGCGACCTCCGCGCGCTTCACGCGGTCCCAGGCAAAACCGGCGATCCGCTCGAGCTCGGCGGCGAGGCGCTCCGGATCGCGCAGATCCTCGTCGAAGGTGCGCTCGGCGCTGACCGACTTGTAGGGCCGGTCAGGTTTCACCTCGCGCTCGTCGATGCCGCGGCAAATGCGCCAGTACCAGTCGGCCGAGCTGCCGAAATGCGCCTGCAGCGCCGGCAGGCTCCAGTCGCGAAGGTCGGCGCCGGTATGGATACCGAGCCGCTCCATCTTCTTCGCAGTGACCGGACCGACGCCGTGGAAGCGCGCGACCGGCAGCCAGGCAACGAACGCCGGACCTTTCGGGCGTGATGACGCACAGGCCGTCGGGCTTGCGGTATTCGGAGGCCAGCTTGGCGATGAACTTGCAATAGGAGACGCCGGCGGATGCGGTCAGACGCGTCTCCGCGCCAATGCGGCGGCGGATGTCCTCGGCGATGGCGCGGGCGCTGCCGAGCCCGTGCCGGTCCTCGGTCACGTCGAGATAGGCTTCGTCGAGACTGAGCGGCTCGACCAGGTCGGTGTAATCGGCGAAGATCGCGCGGATCTGGTGCGACACGGCGCGGTAAACGTCGAAGCGCGGCCTGACGAAGATCAGCTCCGGGCAGAGCCGCTTGGCGGTGATCGAGGGGAGCGCGGAGCGTACGCCAAAAGGCCGTGCTTCATAGCTGGCCGCCGTGACCACCCCGCGATGACCGCCGCCGACCGCCACCGGCTTGCCCTTGAGCGCCGGGTCATCGCGCTGTTCGACCGACGCGTAAAAGGCGTCCATGTCGACATGGATGATCTTGCGGATCGGGCGCTCGTCACTTTGCATCGCGGCAGGCTTCTGATTAAGGGCCTGCGCCATGAACATCCACGAATATCAAGCCAAAGTGCTGCTCGCCAAATATGGCGTGTCGGTGCCCGCGGGCCATGCGGCGATGAGCGTCGACGAGGCGGTCGCGGCCGCTGGCAAGCTCCCCGGGCCGTTGTGGGTGGTCAAGGCGCAGATCCACGCCGGCGGCCGCGGCAAGGGCCGCTTCAAGGAGCTCGGCGAAGGCGCCAAGGGCGGCGTCCGCCTCGCCCATTCGATCGACGAGGTGCGCTCGGCTGCCGCCGAAATGCTTGGGCATACCCTGGTGACCGTGCAGACCGGTCCGGCCGGCAAGCAGGTGCAGCGGCTCTACATCACCGACGGGGTCGACATCGCCAAGGAATTCTACCTCGCGCTGCTGGTCGACCGTGAGACCGGCCGCATCGCCATGGTCGCCTCGACCGAAGGCGGGATGGAGATCGAGAAGGTCGCTCACGATAGCCCCGAGAAAATCACGACCATCACGGTCGATCCGGCGACCGGGCTGATGCCACACCACGGCCGGGCAGTTGCGGCGGCGCTCGGTCTTTCGGGCGACCTCGCCAAGCAGGCGGGCAAGGTGCTCGCCAGCCTCTACCAGGCGTTCGTCGGCACCGACGCGTCGCAAATCGAGATCAACCCGCTCGCGGTGACCGACAAGGATGAGCTGCTGGTGCTCGACGCCAAGGTCGGCTTCGACAGCAACGCTGCCTTCCGACATCCCGACCTCGAGCAGCTGCGCGATCTCTCGGAAGAAGACCCGATGGAAATCGAGGCGTCAAAATACGACCTTTCGTACATCAAGCTCGACGGCTCGATCGGCTGCATGGTCAACGGCGCCGGCCTGGCGATGGCGACGATGGACATCATCAAGCTCGAAGGCGCCGAGCCGGCCAACTTCCTCGACGTCGGCGGCGGCGCTTCGAAGGAAAAGGTCACCGCGGCGTTCAAGATCATCCTCAGCGATCCCGCGGTGAAGGGCATCCTGGTCAACATCTTCGGCGGGATCATGCGCTGCGACATCATTGCCGAGGGCATCGTCGCGGCGGCGCGCGAGGTGTCGCTCAACGTCCCGCTCGTGGTCCGGCTGGAAGGCACCAACGTCCAGCAGGGCAAGGACATCCTGGCTTCGTCCGGCCTGCCAATCATTGCGGCGAACGACCTTGGCGACGCGGCGAGGAAGATCGTCGCCGAAGTGAAGTCGCCCGTCGCGGCCTAACGCCGCCGTTCGTCCTTCGAGACGCCGGTTCGACAGGCTCGCCGGCTCCTCAGGATGAGCGCAATTTACTTACCCCGCTCATCCTGAGTAGGGACTGAGCTTGTCGAAGGCCCGTATCGAAGGATGCAAAGATGAAAGTGCTAGTCGCCGTCAAACGGGTGATCGATTTCAACGTCAAGCCGCGGGTGAAGATGGACGGCTCGGGCGTCGATCTCGCCAACGTCAAGATGAGCATGAACCCGTTCGACGAGATCGCGGTCGAGGAAGCGATCCGCCTCAAGGAGAAGGGCGTCGCGACTGAAATCGTCGCCGTGTCGATCGGCCCGGCCAAGGCGCAGGAGACGTTGCGCACCGCGCTGGCGATGGGCGCCGACCGCGCGATCCTCGTCCAGACCGACGAGGAAGTGGAGCCGCTTGCCGTCGCCAAGATCCTCGCCAAGATCGCGGCCGAGGAGCAGCCGCAGCTGATCATCCTCGGCAAGCAGGCGATCGACGACGACAATAATGCGACCGGCCAGATGCTGGCGGCGCTGCTCGGCTGGCCGCAGGGCACCTTCGCGTCGAAGGTCGAGGTGTCGGACAGCGCGACGGTCACGCGCGAAGTCGACGGCGGCCTCGAGACGGTTAAGCTCAACTTGCCCGCCGTGGTCACCACGGACCTGCGCTTGAACGAACCGCGCTACGCCTCGCTGCCGAACATCATGAAGGCGAAATCGAAGCCCCTCGCGACGAAGTCGCCCGCCGATTACGGCGTCGATGTTGCGCGCCGGCTGGAGACGCTCAAGGTCGTCGAGCCGGCCAAGCGCCAGGCGGGAATCAAGGTGGGCAGCGTCGATGAGCTGGTCGCGAAGCTCAAGGCTTTGGGGATTGCGAAATGAGCGTATTGGTCCTGGTCGAACATGACGGCAGCGCCATCAAGGACGCGACCCTCGCGACGGTGACGGCCGCATCGAAGCTCGGCGAAGTGCACGCGCTGGTCGTTGGCAACAATGCTGACGGCGCTGCGGCGGCTGCGGCCAAGATTGCCGGCGTCGCGAAAGTCTATGCCGCAAGCTCCCCGGCGCTCGAGCATCAGCTCGCCGAGGCGGTCGCGCCCATCGCGGCCAAGCTGATGGAAAGCCATGACGCCTTCATCGTGCCGGCCACCACCACCGGCAAGAATATCGCGCCGCGCGTCGCGGCATTGCTCGACGTGATGCAGATCACCGACATCCTCTCCGTCGAGGGGTCCGACACGTTCACGCGGCCGATCTACGCCGGCAACGCGATCGCGACGGTCAAGTCGAAAGACGCCAAGAAGGTGATCACGGTCCGCACCACGGCGTTCGAGAACGCTGCTGCCGACGGCGGTACGGGCACGGTCGAGCAGGTCGATGCGAGCGGCGATCCCGGCACCAGCAGCTTCGTGGGCCTGGAAGCCTCGGCGAGTGAACGACCGGAACTCACCAGCGCCAAGGTGATCGTCTCCGGCGGCCGCGCCTTCGGCAGCAGCGAGCAGTTCCACGCACTGCTTGATCCGCTTGCGGACAAGCTCGGCGCGGGCGTGGGCGCCAGCCGCGCCGCGGTCGACGCGGGCTATGCGCCCAACGACTACCAGGTCGGACAGACAGGCAAAATCGTTGCTCCCGAAGTCTATATCGCGATCGGCATTTCGGGCGCGATTCAGCACCTCGCGGGAATGAAGGATTCGAAGACGATCATCGCAATCAACAAGGACGAGGAAGCGCCGATCTTCCAGGTGACGGACATCGGCCTGGTGGGCGACCTGTTCAAGATCGTGCCGGAGCTGACCGAGAAGCTGTAGCTGGACCAGCCTCCACCGTTCGCTTAGCCTTCAAAGGCCGAGGGAAGGGGTGTGCATGCGTATCAAGGCGTTCGTTTCTGCTGTCGCGATCATTCCGTCACTGGCGAGCGCGGCGACACCACTTCGGCTTTCCGTCCAGCCCGTGGGTCGTCGACTATGCCGAGAACAGCTGCCGGCTGATCCGTCATTTCGGCGAGGGCAGAGACAAGATCATCTTTGCGCTGGAAAGCGAAGCCCCCGACGCGGTCGACATGCTGATCGTCGGCAGGCCCTTGGCAACTTCGCTCGAACAGGTGCCGGCGAGATTCCTTCCCCTCCAGACGAAGCCAATGCTCGGCTTTCCCGCCCAATCAACCGACAATGGCGATCCGCTCGTCTTATGGTCGTCGACCGTGGAGTTGCTGCCGGACGAAGCCGCCGCTGCAAGAGCCAAAAGAATGGCGGAGCGCGATGCGCATCCGGAAATCCGCCCGGGAGCGGAGAGCCTCACCGAGCAAGCGTCAAGGAAAGCCCAGCGGCAAGCATTCGCAACGAATACCACCGCGATCGAAATCGATGCGCGCAAGAGTCGCCCGGTGATCCTAGAGACCGGGTCGCTCGGCGAGCCGATCAAGATGTTCGACCAATGCAGCCGCGATTCGCTGCGTGACTGGGGCGTTGACCCTGACGTCGAGGACAAGATCGTCCGTTCCGCGTGGGCGCCCGACCCGAGGAAATGGTTTAGCTCCAGCGATTACCCCAGGGACATGCTTGTCCGCGGTCAGGAGTCGGACGTGAAGGTGCGGGTTTTGGTCGATGCGGCGGGCCGGGTCACCAAGTGCACCAGCCTCAGCCATTTCAAGGAGGCCGAGTTCAACAGGATCACTTGCGCCAAATTCAGCGCGCGCGCGCGGTTCCAGCCGGCGGAGCTCGCCGACGGCACCAAGGTCCCGAGCTACTACGTCAACAAGGTCATCTTCCGGATGGCCCGTTAGAGCCGATCCAAGCTTAAGCTTAGTAACTGCCCGCCGCGCCTACAGGGAGGGGCGGAGCGCGGCGGGCAGAGACTCGACCGCTTGATTACCGGCGGTCGTTCCGCTCCTGTCGCTCGCTGTTGCCCCGCGACTGAGCAGAACCGTTGGCCGACGCGTTGCCGCTGCCGTTCGAGGACATTCCCAGGGCCGCAAGCTGCGCGCCGGTCAGTGGCGTGCCGTCAGGTCCGCATGGGACCCCATTGATCATCCGCACGCCGCCAAGGCCAAGAACCGCGCTTCCCGATCCGTTGGAGGAAGCGGAGCCGCTGGCGTTGACCTTCTTGCCATGGGCATTGGCATTTGCGCTGCCGATGGCGGAGCCGCTGGCATTGCCGCCGGCATTCAGCAGCTCGCCGTTGCCGCTCGTAATCGACCCGGCGCCATTGGCGAGCCCAGTGACCGCGCCGGCAAGTCCGACGTCGCCGGCTTGGCCGCTGGCCTGGCCGGTGCCGCTGAGAGCGCCGGTGACCGAGCCCGCAAGGCCGTTGGCATTGGCCGAACCAGCGAGCGAGCCAGCGCTATTGCCGGCGCCGTTGACAATTCCGGCAAGGCCGACGCCCTGACCGTTGCTGCCGACGCTTGCGGCCGCCGCACTGACGCTGTTGGCGGTACCGGCAACCGTTCCGGCGAGACCGAAACCATGGCCGTTGCCCGATCCGTTAACGCTTCCCGCGACCAGGCCGGTCACGCTGTTGGCGATCGAACCGGTGCCGCTAAGGCCGTTCGTCACCTGGCCGACCGTGCCGCACAGGCAATCGCCCGCGCCGCGCGAACCGAGACTGCCTAGGGTGCCGTTGATCGCCCCGTTGACCGAACCGCCGAGCGCGCCGTTCACGGCGCCGCCGACGTTGCCCAGAAGCTGGGCCTGTGCAGGGGCCGCGCCGAGCGCAAGCGCGGAGGCCGCTGCGAGCAGAAACTTGGTCATGTCATTCTCCTTTTGAACACTCACGGAGCTTCGCTTGGCTCCTGTGGAGAGAACGACAGGACTGTTCCGATTCATCCCGCGAGGGGCAAACTCAACGCGCGCCGACGCTCCGGGGATCGATGCGGCAGGCGCCGCAGACGATGCCGCGGCCGACGCGGCCCTTGCCCGGGCGCGCCTCGGCGGCGAGGCCCATGGGGGATCCGGCAAGCAGCAGGCGGGCAGCGGCGAGAGGCGCTGCGAAGCTGGTTCCGCGGACGCGCGTATAGCCCTGCCCCGGAAGCGCAGCCGCCATGTCCGCTCCGGGCGCAGCGAAGTCGATATGTGCCGCCTTGCCCGCCTCCGGCAACGCCCGGCCGCGGGCATCGACCGCCGTCACTGAAACGACGCCGGGATAGGAGGCCGGATATTGCGGCGGCGCTGCCGGGCCGTCGTTGCCGACCGCGGCGACGACCTGGATGCCGCGTGCCTCGACAAGCTGGATTGCGCGCTCGACGAGCTTGTTGGGCGGGCCGACAAGGCTGATGTTGATCACTTGGGGCCGGTGGCTCGACAGCCAGCCGAAGGCGCGAACGATGCTGGTCGCGGAACCCGCCGCACGATTGCCGCCATAGACGTCGGCGACGAACAAGCGCGCGCCGGGGGCGCCGCCGCGAAAGGGGCTTTGGGTTCCGACCAGAAGCGAGGCGACCGCGGTGCCGTGACCTGTCGGCTGGGGCGACCCTGCGAATCCGCGCTGCTCGATGCTCTTGCCGGCCAGCGAGGGGTGGGAGGCTACGCCGCCGTCGATCACGCCGATCGCCGGGCCAGCGCCGGATGCCTGCGCCGCGGCGAGCGCTCCCGCCATCGGCACAAGGCCCGCACCGGCGGGCTCGAACAAATGATCGAAGTCGGCCTGCAGCTCGGGGGCGCGCTTGCGCAGCAGCTTGAGCCCGTCCCTGGCGCTCATGCGATTGGGTGCCGCGAGCGACACCACGCGCATGCCAAGCGCGAGATCGCGGTCGTCGCTCGCGACGCGGAAGCCGGCGCTGAGCGCGCGCTGGAGCCCCAGCGGGTCCGGATCGATCACGGCGACGATGCCGCGCCGCACGGGCAAGCCGTTGCCGTCGCTCTCGACCGCCGCGCGATTGCTGCGGATCAGCTCCTGCAGCCTCAACCGGCGGAGCTCGAGGAGCGTGGGGGCACCTGCCTCGGCGACTGTTGAGGTCAGCCCGCTGACCGTGTCGAGCGTTGGGCTGATCGCCTGCTGTGCGGCAGGCTGGCTGAGAATGTTCTGAAGCACCGGCCCCGCGACCGGCAAATTGCCAGTGGGCACCGGCAGCGCGACCGGTGGCAGAGCGCTGACGCCGAGCAATTGCGCTCCCGCGCTCGCGGAAAGCGCAATCGCGGCGACGGCGGCAAGCGCCAAATGACGGGCCAAGCTGGACATCTGTCGACCTCTTTTACATTCCTTGTTGCGGATGAAACGTGTGAGGTGCGTCGTTTCATCCCCATGGAGATCAATGGATCAAGCTTTGTCGTTCGAGGGCCAGCTCGCCGCGTTGCTGCCGCAGCTGCGCCGCTTCGCGCACGCGCTGAGCCGCGATGCGGCCGACGCCGACGATTTGGCGCAGGCGACGATCGAGCGCGCGCTGCGCTCGAAGGCGCAATGGCAGCCGGGCACGCGGCTCGACAGCTGGTGTTTCCGGATCATGCGCAACCTGTGGATCGACACGGCCCGGGCGCGGACGCGCAAGAATGCGCGAGAAGCGCCGGAAGAGGAGGGCCTGAGCGTCGGCGAGGACCCGCGGCCCGGAATCGAGGCGGCGGTGGACCTCAGACGGGTCATGGCGGCGATGGCGCGGCTGCCCGACGAGCAGCGCGAGGTTGTCGCGCTGATCCTGGTCGAAGGGTTCGGCTATCGCGAGGCTTCGGAAATGCTCGGCCTGCCGATCGGCACGGTGTCGAGCCGGCTGGTGCGCGGGCGGACCGCGCTGTTGGCCATGGTGGGTGAGCGATGAACGACGACGAAAAATTCTTTGCCTGGCTCGACGGCGAGCTTGGCCCGGCCGAGGCCGCAGAGATGCAGGCGAAGGTCGCCGCGGATCCGGAGTTGTCACAGCTGGCCGAGCAGCACCGCGCGCTCGCAGCTCAGCTCAAGGGCGCGTTCGATCCGGTCGCGCAAGCGGCGGTTCCGAAGCGGCTGCAAGCCGCGCTGCGGCCGTCGGCGCAAGTGATTGACTTCGCCGCGGCGAAGCGCGCGCGGTCGATGCCGGCGCTCGCCCAATGGGCGGCGATGGCGGCAACGCTCGCGATCGGGATCTTCGTGGGTACGCGAGTTCCGCAAAGCTCGGACGCGCCGGTGCAAGTCCAAGGCGGGCAGCTGTACGCGGCGGCGTCGCTCAACCAGGCGCTCGACTCTGATCTCGCGAGCGCGCCGGCTGGGGACGTGCGCATCGGCGTGACCTATCGCGACCAGGCCGGTGAAATCTGCCGCACCTTCACTGCAGAGGCCGGCAGCGGCCTGGCGTGTCGCAGCGGTGGCCGGTGGCAGATGAAGGGCTTGTTCGCAGCGCCCGAAGGCCAGGCGAGCGATTACCGCATGGCCGCCGGCATGGACCCGAACCTCGCTGCCCTCGTCGACTCGACCATGGCCGGTGAGCCGCTCGACGCCGCGCAGGAGAAAGCGGCGAAGGCGCACGGCTGGCGTTAGACCGCCAGAATGCGATCGGGGCCGCGTTTCTGGCCTCACGGAGTTCCAACCTATAAGGCGCGCGATCAGGAATGAGCGACGCACCGCTGCCAGAAAAGATCGCGCCCGAAAGCGCGCGGATCCTGAGTACGCTCAACTGGCTCCGCGCCGGCGTGCTCGGTGCGAATGACGGGATCGTCTCGACCGCTGCGATCATCTTCGGTGTCGCTGGCGCATCGGCTACGCACGCTACAATCATGCTTGCCGGAATTGCGTCAGTCGCCGCCGGCGCCATGTCGATGGCGGTCGGCGAATATGTCTCGGTTTCGACGCAACGCGACCTCGAGCAGGGGGAGCTCGAACGCGAGAGAATCGAGCTTGCACGCGATCCCGAGCGACAAATGGCGATTTTGGTCCGCCTGTTCGAACAGAGGGGCGTATCGCCGGCAACTGCCACGGAAGTCGCAAGGGAAATGAGCGAAAAGGACGCTCTTTCCGTGCACGCCCGGGCAGAGCTCGGCATTGATCCGGAAAATATAACCAATCCCTGGTCGGCCGCCCTCGCTTCGATGGCTTCGTTTCTCATCGGCGGAACAATTCCGGTCGCAGCGCTTCTTCTTTCGCCGCCGGCAATCGAAATCCCGGTCGCGGGCGTGGCGGTGCTGGTCGCGATGGCGCTCACCGGATTCATCTCAGCGCGGCTGGGCAAAACGCCGGTGGTGCGGTCGGTACTCCGCAATGTCATCGGGGGCGTGCTCGCACTTGCGATCACTTATGGCGTCGGCAAAATCGCGGGAACGCGAATTTAGACCCGCAGCTGCGCTCGGTGAGCGAAAGACAAAGCATTGTGCGGCGGGTCATCCCCTATTCGATGCGGCTTGCGCCGCCATCACCCATTGGCTTCACGTGGACGGTCTTGATATTGACGAACTCGCGGATTCCGTAAGCCGAGCATTCCCGCCCAAAGCCGGAATGCTTGACGCCGCCGAAAGGCGTGCGCGAGTCGGAGCGGACGTTTTCGTTGACGAAGCTCATACCGGCCTCGAGCTCGCGCGCGGCGATGCGGCGGCCACGGTCGAGGTCCGAGGTCAGGACCCCGGAGCCGAGCCCGAACTCACTGGCGTTGGCGATGCGGATCGCGTCCGCTTCGTCGTCGGCGGCGATGATCGCCGCGACCGGGCCGAACACCTCCTCGTCATGCGCCGGCTGCCCGGGAAGTACGTTGGCGAGCACCGTCGATGGATACCAGGCGCCGGGCCGGTCGGGCACCTTGCCGCCGAGCAGCAGCCGAGCGCCGTTGCGCACGCTCTCGGTCACCTGGCGGTGGATCTCGTCGCGCGCGTGCACGCTTTGCATTGGCCCGAGCCGGGTGCCCGCCTGAAGCGGGTCGCCTATTTCATAGCCGCGCATGGCCTCGACCATCGCCTTCTCGAAAGGCTCGAGGATCGAGCGCACCACGATGAAGCGCTTGCCCGAAATGCAGCTCTGCCCGCCGTTGACCATCCGCGCCGTCGCCGCGACTTTGGCCGCCGCCGCGATATCGGCGTCCTCGAGGACCAGGTACGCGTCAGACCCGCCGAGCTCGAGTACGCATTTTTTGATGACCGAACCGGCGGTGGTCGCGACGCTGCGGCCGGCGCCGACACTGCCCGTAAGCGTGACTGCCGCGATATTGTCGTCCTTGATCAGCGGTTCGACTTCGCGGCTCGGCAGCAGCACCGTGCGGAACAGGTCCTTCGGCACTCCGGCCTGGTGGAGCACTTCCTCGATCGCCAGCGCACAGCCGGGGACATTGCTCGCATGCTTCAGGATCATGCCGTTGCCGGCCATCAATGCCGGCGGCGCGGCGCGGAAGACTTGCCAGAACGGGAAGTTCCACGGCATGATCGCGAGGACGACGCCGATCGGGTTGAAGGCCACGAACGCCTCGCCGCCGCCGATGTCGGCAGGCTGATCGGCAAGATATTCCTCCGCATGATCGGCGAACCAGTCGCAATTAAACGCGCATTTCTCGACCTCGGAGCGGCCATCGTCGAGCGTCTTGCCCATCTCCTCGGTCATCAGCCGCGCGAGCTCGTCCTGGCGCGCGCGCAGGATTTCCGCCGCCTTGTGCATGATCGCCGAGCGCTGGGCGAAGCTGGTGCGGCGCCAGCTTTTGAATGCCTCATGCGCCGCGGCGGCGGCCGTGCACGCATCGTCGATGCTGTGCTGCTGGTACGACCGGCCCGGCTGATTGGTCGCCGGATTGACCGTCTCGAGTTTCTCGCCCGCGGTTGGACGATCGAGTTCAACTTGCTCAGCCATTACGACTCTCCTTCAATGCTGGTTTCGCGCACCCTGGCGGTCGCGAGCGTGGCAGGACGGGATGGACCCGCAAACTCGAATAGGGGGCCGGGGGTGGTGCCCAGGGGCGGGATCGAACCACCGACACCGTGATTTTCAGTCACGTGCTCTACCAACTGAGCTACCTGGGCGCGCTTCGAAAAGGCGGTGCCTTCGCGGCGAACGGCTCACCTAATCGCCGCTCTCGTCGGTGTCCACCTTTTCGGGATCGGCCGGCGGTCCGGGGATGCGATACCCATCGCCGAGCCATTTCAGGAGGTCGCGGTCCCTGCAGCCGCGGCTGCAGAAAGGCGCATGCTCCGGGGCCTCGGGTTTACCGCACAGCGGGCACTTCTTCGGCTTGTCAGGCAGGTTCGGCATACCCGCTGGACATGGCAAGCGCCGGATCGGCCCGCAAGCCGATTGCGCCGCCCAGATGCTGAGCGAGGCTCTCGAGCCAATCGGCACGGTCTTGCAGTACTGCAATGATGGAGGGATGCGCGGCCAGCCGTTTGGTTCCCGGCCCTTCGAATGCGGCGCGACGCAGAAGCGCTCGCGCTTCGAACGAGGCGCGGTCTTGCGCCAGCTCGACCAGCGAGGCGCGCAGCCGCGGCCGGACGATCTGGACGAAGCCGAAGCCATTGACGGCGGTCCGTTCAAACGGTTGCGGCAGGGTGGCGTCCAGCGCCTCGGCGGCCTTGTGCCGCGCCGCTTTGGACCGGGCCGTGGGCAAATCGATCCCGATCGATCCGCCGATGTCGAGGCGGCGGATGGTCCGTGCCGCTTGTGCTGCACCGAGGATCGCCAGCTCGTCCGGCGCAACATGGCCGTCCACGTCGATCAATGTCATCGCCGGCGTCGGCGAGATGCGCAGCTCACCGCCGGCGAACCAGACGCCCGTGCGCGCCTGCTCGATGAGGTCCTCCCAGCCGGCCTGCCCCAGTTCGTCGCGCGCACCGGGGAAGACGATCTCGCGCCCGCTCAGCCGATCGGCCAGCGACCGTGCGGCAGTGGGCGCGCTCTCGCTGACCCTCGCAAGCGGTCGCTTCCACAGCTCGGCGCCCGGGATCGCCTCGCGGGTGACCTCGATTGCCAGCGAAGCACCCTGGCTGACGCCCGGAGCGCCGCGCGGCAGTAGATATTCGGCGCCGCTGTCGGCGACAGCGATAGCGTTGCGGCCGTTGATTCCGTTGTTCGCCAGCCGCGCCGCGATCACGCTGCCCGCGGGTATCGCTCCTTCCAGCTCAATCCTCGCTTCGACGATTTCGCCCTCGTCGACCATCGCGGCGCGGGTCTCACCGATCCCGCGCTCGATGAGCCATTCAGGCAATGTCGTAACCCGCGCTCTTCAGCAGCACCCGCGTTTCGGCCAGCGGCAGCCCGACGACGTTCGAATAGCTGCCGGCGATGTGGCGGACATAGACTTCGCCATAGCCCTGGAGCGCGTAGCCGCCGGCCTTGCCGCGCCACTCGCCGTGACTGGCGTAATAGTCGATCTCTTCATCGCTCAGCGACTTCATCGCGATCATCGTCTCGACCAGCCGTTCGCGCACGCCCTTGCCGGGGATGGCCAGCGCGACGCCGGTCAGCACGCGATGGCGGCGGCCGGATAATAGCTTCATGCAGGCGCGCAAGGTGGCCTCATCCTCGACCTTGGGAAGAATGCGCCGCCCGACCGCGACGACCGTGTCCGCGGCAAGGACCAGCGCGTCTGGCTCCCGAGTAGCGACGCTTTCAGCTTTCTCGCGGGCAAGCCTAAGTGCGTGCTCGCGGGGCAGCTCTCCCTTCGGCACGCTTTCGTCGATGTCCGCGGGGACGATCGCGTCAGGCTCGACGCCGATGCGGGCAAGGAGGTCGAGGCGGCGCGGGCTCGCCGAAGCGAGGATCAGCCGCATAGGTGTGGATCAGCCCGTGTAACCGGGCGGTCCCGCGCGTCCAGGCATGAAGCGATAGGTGATGCGCCCCTTGGTGAGGTCGTAAGGCGTCAGCTCGACCAGCACTTCGTCACCGGTGAGCACGCGGATGCGGTTCTTGCGCATCTTCCCGGCGGTGTGGCCGAGGATCTCGTGGCCGTTCTCGAGCTTCACGCGGAACATCGCATTGGGCAGCAGCTCCACCACCTGGCCCCGCATCTCGAGCAATTCTTCCTTGGCCAAGCGATCCCTCTCTGTGTCGGCGAAAAGTCGCGGAGCCTTAGCGGTGGGAGCCGCAAAAGGGAAGGCGAGCGGCGTCAGATGGTGAGCACCGTCGATCCGCTCGTCTTGCGGCCTTCCAGCGCACGGTGCGCTTCGGCGGCGTCCTTGAGCGCGAAGCGCTGCTTGACCTCGACCTTGACCTCGCCGCTGGCGACCACGCCGAACAGCTCGCTTGCCGCTTGCTCGAGCTCCAGCCGCGAGGCGATATAGTTGAACAATGTCGGCCGGGTGAGGAACAGCGAACCCTTCTGCTGCAAGACGCCGGGCGCGATCGGGTCCGGCGGGCCCGAGGCATTGCCGAAGCTGACCATCAGCCCGCGCGGCGCCAGGCAGTCGAGCGACTTCAGGAATGTGTCCTTGCCGACCGAATCATAGACGACCGGAAGTTTCTTGCCCCCGGTAATCCGCTCGACTTCCGCGACGAAGTCTTCGCGGGTGTAGACGATCAGATGGTCGCAGCCGTGGGCGCGTGCGAGCGCGGCCTTCTCGTCATTCCCGACCGTGCCGATCACCGTCGCACCCAGCGCTTTGGCCCATTGGCAGGCGATCAGGCCGACGCCGCCGGCGGCCGCGTGGATCAGGATCGTGTCGCCGGCTTTGACCGGATAGACCCGGCGCAGCAGCATGTGCGCAGTCATGCCCTGGAGCATCGCCGCCGCCGCCTGTTCCGACGGGATCGCGTCGGGGAGCTTCACCAGGCGATCGGCGTCGATCAGCCGCGCTTCGGCATAGCCGCCGATCGGCCCGGCATAAGCGACCCGGTCGCCGACCTTCACCGCGGTGACATCCGGGCCGACAGCCTCGACCACGCCGGCGCCTTCGACGCCGGGTATGAACGGTAGCGGCTGCGGATAGAAGCCGGTGCGGTGATAGACGTCGATGAAGTTGATCCCCGCGGCTTCCTGGCGGAGCCTGACCTGGCCGGGGCCGGGATCGCCGACTGTGACCTCTTCCCACTTGAGGACCTCGGGCCCTCCCGTCTCATGGACTCGGATTGCATACGGCATGCGCGCGCTTCAACGCCGATCCCGCGCAAAAGAAAAGCCCCGCTCCGGCGGACCGAAGCGGGGCTCATGCAGGTTCAGGCGTTTAGCGTGCGGCGTGCGCCGCCAGCGCCGCAAGCAGCAGCAGCGCGACGATGTTGGTGATCTTGATCATCGGATTGACGGCCGGCCCGGCGGTGTCCTTGTACGGATCGCCGACGGTATCGCCGGTCACCGCGGCCTTGTGGGCCTCCGAACCCTTGCCGCCGTAATGGCCGTCCTCGATATATTTCTTGGCATTGTCCCACGCCCCGCCGCCCGAGGTCATCGAAATGGCGACGAACAGGCCGGAGACGATCACGCCGAGCAGCAGCGCGCCAAGCGCGGCAAAGCCCTCGGCCTGGCCGGCGACCGCGGTGATCACGAAATAGACCACGATCGGCGCCAGCACCGGCAGCAGCGAGGGGACGATCATCTCCTTAATCGCCGCTTTGGTGACGAGATCGACCGTGCGCGCGTAATCGGGCCGCGACGAACCGTCCATGATCCCGGCATTGGTGCGGAACTGTTCGCGCACGTCCTTGACCACGTCGCCGGCGGCGCGGCCGACCGCGGTCAGGCCCA
>JBDTZJ010000106.1:0-6383 GCA_040005255.1 Sphingomicrobium sp. | reverse complement strand
CCCTGACCGAGCTGCCTGAAGTCGAGCTGTTCACCGACGGCGCCTGCCGCGGCAATCCGGGGCCGGGCGGCTGGGGCGTTTTGCTGCGCATGGGCGACAAGGAGCGCGAGCTCTCGGGCGGCGAGCCGCTGACGACCAACAACCGCATGGAACTGGTGGCCGCGATCAAGGGACTCGCGACGCTCAAGCGCCCGTGCCGGGTCCAGCTTCACACCGACAGCACCTACGTCCGCGACGGAATTACGCGCTGGGTCCACAACTGGCAGCGCAACGGCTGGCGCACGTCCGACAGGAAACCGGTCAAGAATGCCGAGCTCTGGCAGGAACTGATCGCGGCGAGCGAGCCGCACCGAATCGACTGGCACTGGGTCAAGGGCCACAGCGGCCATCCCGAAAACGATCGCGTCGACGCGCTCGCCTGCGCTGCCGCGGACGACCAACGGCGGCACCATCGCTTGTAATGACCGGATGAACGCGAGTTCACTTTTGGTAGGGTGCGGCCGGCGTTAAATAGGAGCCATCACCGACTCTCTCGTTCCCCTGTTGGATGGTTGGTGAGGGGGAGGCGTGACCCGCGCCTCCCCATTTTCATTGGCCGGCCGAACTGAAGCGTAACGGCGAGAAGGCCGCGGCTTTCGCATGCGCCGGCGAATCGCCGAGCTCTTCGCCGAGGAGCATCGCGGCGCACAACCGGGCGGCGGCCGGCGCGGTCTGAATCCCGAATCCCCCTTGGCCTGCGCACCAGAAGAAGCCCGGGACCGAATCGAACCCGAACACCGGCAGCCGGTCGGGCGCGAAACTTCTGAGGCCGGCCCAGCTTCGCTCGACCGCCTCAATCGGCCAGTCAACGACCGACTGGAAGCGGTCGATGGCGGTCGCGACGTCGAGCTCCTCGGGTGCGGCGTCGCATGGGTCGCTCGCGGTTTCGTCATGCGGGCTGACCCAGACCCGATTGTCGGCTTCGCCCTTGAAGTAGAAACTCTCGAGCGCGTCGTTGATCAGCGGCAGGTCGCGCAGGCCGAATCGGCCGATTCGCAGCTGGGTGATGGTTCGGCGGTACGGCCGGATTCCGAGCGGGCGGGCGCCGCAGCGGCCGGCGACCTCGTCGGCCCAAGCACCCGCGGAGTTGACGATAATGTTCGCAGTGAGCCGCTCGGAGCCGGCTTCGACGACCCATTGATCACCCCAGCGGCGCGCCGAGCTCAGGGCCGTGGAGCAAAGAATCCTTCCACCGCTCCGCCGGAACTGGGTGAGGCACGCGTGGTGGAGGCCGGCGACGTCGATGTCGGCGCAGCTCGGATCCCACGCTCCGTAATCCCAGCCCCCGCGCAGCCCGGGAATCCGGTCTTCCAATTCCTCCCGCTTGAGCTCGGAGAGGGGCGCTGCGCGTGAGTTCATGCTGAGGGCCTCGCGCAGGTCCATGTAGTGGCGCGCGATCGTGATCGCCCCTCGCCGCCGAAGCCACGACCGGTCGCCGGTGGGCCAGCCTTGCTCCAGCAGGGGACCGGACGCGAGCGTCAGCGGCATGACGGCGGGACCGCCATAATGCGCCAGCCAAAACGCCGCCGAGCGCCCAGTGGTGTGATAGCCGCACTGATCCTCGGCCTCGATAATTAGAGTGCGCCGCCTGGTCGCGATCTCGGCGCCGAGGCTCGCTCCGGCAATCCCGCCGCCGACGATGATGACGTCAAAGTCCGACATTTCCTCTGCTGGTTACGAATTGGAAAGCCGCACCGTCTAGGGGTGGCAGTCATGTTCAACGGGGGGTTTACCGATCTGCTGCTGCTGGCGCTCGCCGCGACCCTGGTCGTGGCGGCAGTCATCGACGCGCGGACCTTCACCATCTCCAACCGCCTCAATGCGGCGGTGGCCGCGGGGGCGCCGCTCTACTGGCTGTCGATTTCGCTCGCGCCCTGGCCGGGCATCGCGGTCCAGATTGCAGCCGGTGCGATCGTCTTCGTGCTGCTGGCCGGAGCCTTTTATGCGGGGATGATGGGCGGCGGTGACGTCAAGCTCGCCTCGGCGCTGGCTCTATGGTTCTCCCCGGCGGGTACGGTAAAATTTTTGGTGCTGATGTCGGTCGCCGGCGGCGTGCTGACCCTCGGCATTCTCGGTTGGCACCGCGCGCAGCGGCGCGAGGGGCGTCCCGAAATTCCGTACGGAATCGCCATCGCTTTTGGTGCGCTGGCGATTCTCGCCCAACGGTTTCTTAACCAATTTGTCTGATGTGTGAGGCTGTTCAAGTGGCCCGTTTGGGGGAGGCGATCTCGCCATGGATGTAAGGAAGCTCGCGCTGCTCGTTGGAGCGCTGGTCGTCGCGGTCGTCACCGCGGTCATGGCCAAGAACATGTTCGCAGGAGCCGGCTCGCAGCAGGCCGCTGCGCAGACCGTTGCCGTGGGACCCAAGGTCCTGGTCGCGAAGAAGGCGTTGCCCGTCGGCACGATCATCGATGCCGACAGCTTCACCTTCCAACCCTGGCCCAAGGAGCTCATGCAGAGCGCCTATTATGTGGACGGGCAACCCGACGGCGATACCAAGAAGCTGTTCGGCACGGTGGTCCGTTACCAGATCACCGCCGGCCAGCCGGTCACTCGCGGTTCGCTCGTCGGCCCGCAGGACCGCGGCTTCCTCGCCGCGGCGCTCGGCCCCGGCATGCGCGCCATCACGGTCCCGGTAAACGCTTCGTCGAGCGTCGCCGGCTTCGTCTTCCCGGGCGACCATGTCGACATGGTGCTCACCCAGACGGTCAGCGGCGGCGGTGAAGGTCCGGCGCTCAAGGTCTCGGAAACGATCATCCGCAATCTGCGCGTGCTCGCGACCGACCAGCGCGTCAGCGAGAAGAATGACGACGGCAAGACCGAGGTCAAGACCTTCTCCAACGTGACGATCGAAGTCACTCCGCGCATCGCCGAGAAAATCTCGGTCGCGCAGAGCATCGGCACGCTGTCGCTGTCGCTGCGCTCGATCGCCGACAATACGTCAGAGCTTGAGCGGGCGGTCGCTGCCGGCGATATCAAGGTGCCTGCCGGCGCCAATCCGAGCGACGAGAAGCAAATGCTGCTCGCCCTCGCCAATCGTCCGCTCGACAGCAACACCAGCTTCTCGACCGGCGGCGACGTGTCGCGCTTCCAGCGCCGCACCGTCCCCGCGTCGCCCAACAGCGGCGACAAACTGGCCAAGGCTATGGCTGGGCTCGGCAAGGGCCTGGGTCAGGCGCTGGGTCAGGACGTCTCTTCGGGGCCCGTTGTCCGGGTCGCTCGCGGCAATACAGTCACCGTTGTTCCGGTGGGAGCTCGCTAACATGAAGACTCTAGCTAACAGCCGCTGGGCTCATCCCGGCACCGCACTGGCCGCGCTGGCCATTGCCCTGGGCAGCGTCAGCGCCACGGCGCCCGCGATCGCTCAGCCGACCTCGGCCAAGCCGGCCGAGACTCTGACCCTGAGCAAGGGTACGGGCACTTTGGTCCGCCTGTCGGAGCCGATGAGCGACGTATTCGTCGCCAACGACACGATCGCCGACGTCCAGGTGCGCTCGTCGACCCAGCTCTATGTCTTCGGCAAGGGCGCCGGCGAGACCACCGTCTATGCGACGAGCAAGGGCGGCCGCGTCGTTTATGCCGCCAACGTCCGCGTCGGCAACAATCTGAGCTCGGTGGGCGAAATGCTCCACCTGGCGATGCCCGATGCGAGCATCCAGGCGACACCGATGAACAATCTCGTGCTGCTGACGGGCACCGTTGCCGATCCGGGCGACGTGGCCGAGGCGCAGCGCCTGACGCAGGCTTATGTCGGCGACGGGACGCAGGTCGTCACCCGCCTTCGCTCGGCAACGCCGCTGCAGGTGATGCTGAAGGTCCGGATTGCCGAGATCAACCGGTCGATGGTCAAAAAGGTCGGCGTCAATCTACTCAACCGCGACACGGGTTCCGGCCATCTGTTCGGCATCGGCCAGGGCAACCCGGGCACGATCAACGTGATCAAGGGTCCGGCCGATCCAATCACCGGTGTCTCGCCATCAACCGTGACCGGCGTCACCTTCAACAACCTCATCGGCGGAACCACGCTGGGCCTGTTCGGCCGCATCTTCGGCACCGACCTGCTCGGCACGCTCGACCTGATGCAGAACGACGGCTTCGTGACCACGCTTGCCGAACCGACGCTCACCGCCCTTTCGGGTGAAACCGCCAGCTTCCTCGCGGGCGGCGAGTTCCCGGTCCCGGTCAGCCAGGGGCTCGGCTCGGTGTCCATCGAGTATAAGCAATATGGCGTCGGACTGGCGTTCACGCCGATCGTGCTCGCCGACGGCCGCATCTCGATGCGCGTTCGCCCCGAGGTCAGCGAGCTCAGCGACGCCGGTTCGGTCAAGCTAAACGGCTTTATCGTCCCCGCGCTGACCACGCGCCGCGCGGAGACGACGGTGGAGCTCGGCTCCGGCCAGTCGTTCATGCTCGCCGGCCTGCTTCAGAACCGCAACAACAACAGTATCCAGAAGGCGCCGTTCCTTGGCGACCTGCCGATCCTTGGCGCGCTGTTCCGCTCGACGAGCTACCAGCGCAACGAGACCGAGCTGGTCATCATCGTGACGCCTTACCTGGTGCGTCCGGTCTCCGGACAGCTGGCGGTGCCGACGCAGGGCTATCGTGCGCCGACCGACGCGCAGCAGATCCTCGGCGGCCAGGTCTTCACCGGCGTCAGTGGACCCGCCGCGGCAACGCCGCCGGTCGCTGCTGTCGCCGTCCCCGTACCGGGCGGCCCGGTCGCAACCCCCGGGTTCAAGCTGTGAGCCGCCGCTTCATCGTGAAGGATGCAACCATGCGTTCGAAACTCGTCCTCATCGCCCTGAGCTCCGCGCTGGCCGCCTGCGCCACGACGGACCAGCCCGACCGCGGCCTCGCGTCGGTCAACGTCCCGGTCGTCACGACCGCCGACTATGTCTTCGATGCCGCGGCTCCGGGCGGAGCGCTCGCGCCGGGTGAGGCCGACCGCCTCAACGGCTGGTTCCAGGGTCTTGGCCTCGGCTACGGCGACACGGTCTATTTCGACGGCGGCAATGCGCCCTCGGCTCGCGGCCAGGTGGCATCGATCGCCGGCCGCTTCGGCATGCTGGTCACCGCCGGCGCTCCGGCCACGACCGGAATGGTTCAGCCGGGATCGGTCCGCGTGGTCGTCGCACGGCGCCGCGCCGAGGTTCCCAACTGTCCGAACTGGAGCCGTCCGGCGGCGCCTGACTTCGCCAACCGGACGATGTCGAACTACGGCTGCGCGGTGAACAGCAACATCGCTGCGATGGTCGCCAATCCGGAAGACCTGCTTCACGGCCGCGACGGCGCGAGCTTCACTGATACATGGACCGCGTCACGCGCGATCGAGATGTACCGGACGATGCCGCCGACGGGTACCAAAGGCCTTCAGGACGTCACTCCGAAGGGAGGCAAGTAAATGAATGCTCCGTTCCAGACTCGCGCCGGTCTGCGCGATCCCTTCACCGCCTTCGTCTGCGACGACGCGACGGCCGACATGCTGCGCCCGGTGGCGGTCGAGCACGGCTGGTCGCCGGAGAAGGTCAACAAGGGCGGGCTGCGCAACGCAGTCCAGTCTTTGTCGGTATCGGCAAGCCCGAACATCCTGTTCGTGGACTTGAGCGAATCGGCCGACCCGCTGAACGACATCAACGCGCTCGCCGAAGTCTGCGAGCCGGGCACGATCGTGATCGCCGCGGGCACCGTCAACGACGTCCGCCTCTATCGCGACCTCGTCTCCAGCGGCATCCACGATTATCTGCTGAAACCGTTCACGGTCGACCAGCTGCGCGACAGTTTCGCGCATGCGCAGACGATCCTGTCCGGCCCGCGCGGTGAAGCCCAGGCTGACAAGCCGCACGTCATGGCCGCTGTGATCGGCGTCCGCGGCGGCGTCGGCGCCTCGACCATCGCGACCTCACTCGCGTGGATGTTCGGCGAAAAGGCGCGGCGCTCGACAGCGCTGCTCGACCTCGACGTCCACTTCGGCACCGGCGCACTGGCGCTCGACCTCGAGCCTGGCCGGGGCCTGACCGACGCGATCGAGAACCCGAGCCGCATCGACGGCCTGTTCATCGAACGCGCGATGGTCCGCGCCAACGAGCGGCTGTCAGTACTGTCGGCCGAAGCGCCGATCAACCAGCCGCTCGTCACCGACGGCACCGCCTTCTTCCAACTTCAGGAAGAGATGCGGAATGCCTTCGAATCGACGGTGCTGGACCTTCCGCGCCACATGCTGATCCAGTATCCGCACCTGGTGCACGATGCGCATGTCGCGGTCGTGGTCGCCGAGCTGACGCTGGCCGCCACGCGCGACACCATCCGCATCCTCGCCTGGCTCAAGTCGAACGCGCCGCAGACCA
>JBDTZJ010000105.1:0-6387 GCA_040005255.1 Sphingomicrobium sp. | reverse complement strand
CGTCCCGGTCTAGGCCGAAGCTTCGGCAAGTCCCGAACCGGGGCGCAATGGTTGCCAGTCGCCGCATCCGGCGCTCGCATGGCGGTTAACGGCTTGCAGTTAACCCGCTTGCGGTTCTCCCTCGGCAAGGGGGCACAAGGATTGGATCGCGAGTCGGTCGAATATTACCGCGCCCGGGCGCGGCACGAGTGCGAAGCCGCGCTCAACGCGACCTGCGCCAAGGCGCGCCATGCGCATGGCGAACTCGCCAAGGCTTACGCACGCCGGGTTGAGATCGCTGAGCTCGACCAGGCGCCCGAACAAAGTGAAGACGATTCCAAGCCGACCCCAGGCGTCCCGGCCCCCTCCCCGCCTCAAATGCAAGACACGTAGAGCGAAGGTCGCGCGCGTCGTCGTCCTGCCGCCGGTCTGATGGTAAACAATAGGCACACCCTGCAGGCGATTGCCTACGACGGACCACGCCGCCACTTACCCAAACGCAGCAACTGCCCGCGCCGCCTCGCGGCCTTGCGTCAACTTTGTCATGGGATGCCGTCCCCGACGGGTCTATGATCGCCCCCGCTATAGTCTGCTCGCCAGGGGAGGAGGACGCCATGCGCCCGATCATGAAAATACCGATGTGCGCTTTTGTCGCGGCGGCGGTGGCCGCGCCCGCCCCAACCCCGGCCTACGCCGCTTCGGCGGACTATTATCTCAAGCTCGGCGACATCAAGGGCGAGGCGGCCGCCAGGAGCGGCGCCGGCAAGCGGATCGAGATCCTGTCCTGGTCGTGGGGCGCGACCAATGCCGGCGACTGGGACGGCACGATCAAAGGCGCGGCCACTACCGCGAAGTTCGGCGCCGTGGCCGGCGCGCATCGCGACGACACGGTCGATCCTGCCGAAAAGCGGCAGCATGGCTGGATGCCCGTCGCCCAGCCGCTCGATCGCGGCGCCGTCCGGGTCAAGGTCAAATTCCCGTGGCTCGACTGCAAGGTCGGCGCCGCTTTTCCCGACGCCGTGCTGCAAAACGACGCCGGGCGTTATGAATTCAAGGAGGTGATGATCACCAGTTGCGCAACCGCGCCGTCGGCAAGCGGCGGCGCGAGTCCGGCGGATGAAGTCAGCTTCAACTACGCCAAGGTGACAGTGCGCGGCTGGGACCCCGCGAAGAAAGAAGAATAGGCGCACCCTCTTCTTTGCTCGAACGGCAGCGCGTGTCGGCACGGCCCCGGTCTAGGCAGATGCCTCGCTACCGCACCGCACGCCACGGTAAAGGATAGGTAGACCGCGTAGGCGATTGCCTAGTCCTGCTCCCCGGATGAAGCCCGCGCCCGCCGTCGTTGTCGGCCAGAGAACGGCCAGCAAAGGGGGCTCGCGGCGATGGGGAAATACAGGGTCTATCGGCTCGACGGGATCGGCAGGATCCACGCCGTCGAATGGCTCGACGCGCTCAACGACCGTTATGCGCTCGAGGGCGCGCGGGTGATCGCCGAGCCCGGCGGCTGCCCAGGGGGATGCGAAGTGTGGCAGCTCGCGCGCAAGGTTGGCCGAGTCCCGGCCCGGCCCTAGCGGTGGTCCGCTGCCTTTCCCGGCTGATAGGCGCGAGCGCGGTCGCGAGGACCACGCCCTGCCGTCGATGGGTTCAGGCGGTCGTGGCCGGTCCCTTGATCGTCGCAACCGCCGCTTCCAGCGTCGCGCGATCGTTGCCATGCTGCTTGATCAGCGCCTGGACCTCATCGTCGGTGAGCCCGTGCTTCTTGCCGAAATAGCGGACTTCGCTGGGGTCGCTGGCCGAAACGCGGCTGCGGTCGCTCGTCGTGTTGGACATGGGTGAACTCCTTCGTCCCCTCCCCGGCGGCTCAATCTGCCGGTTGGGCGCCAAGGGCAAGGTGAATGTGCCCGAGCGTGGCCGCGCCGGGCCGAACGTCGGCAGGCGGCGAGCGCCTCGTTGTTTTCAGTTCATGCGGCCAATTGGCCGCGCCATTCGTTCTTATCCTGAACTCACCGGCACTTTCCGCGTGAGACCGAAGGAAATTCCCATGACTAGCATCACCAGGTTCCTCGCCGCCGCGGCGGCGGTGGGATCGCTCGCGGCTCCGGCCGCCGCCCAATATTATCCGCAGACGGGCTACCCGCAGACCTATCCGCAGTACCAGCAGCAATATCCGCAGCAGGCCTATCCCGGCACTGCCTACGGCCAGCAGGGCTACGGATATAATCAGGGCTATTCGCAGAACCCGATCCAGTCGATCATCGATAGCCTGCTCGGCAACCGCTACAACGTCACCGACCGCCAAGCGGTGTCGCGCTGCGCCAGCGCCGCGATCACCCAGGCGCAGGCCCAGTATGGTGGCGGCAATGGCTATGGTGCCTATGGCAACGGCTATGGGCAGCAGTACGGCCAGGGCTACAACCGCACTTCGTCGCTGCGCGTGACCTCGATCAGCGAAGTCCAGCGCCGCTCGAACGGCCTGCGCGTCTCCGGGATGATGAGCTCGGGCAGAGCGTATGGCAACGGTGCGTACGGCTATCAGGGCCAGGGCTACCAGGACGACGACCAGGGCCAGGCCTATGCTGCCGCCAACCTCAGCTTCCGCTGCAACGTCGATTATCGCGGCACGGTCACCGGCATCCGAGTCCGGCCGACCGAATCCTACGGCGGCTAGAACAAGGCGCGGGCGCGGTCATGACGGCCGCGCCCTCCCCGCCCGGGCGGCTTAGCCGTCCCGGCTGCGGTGGGGGTAATTTTCCAAGCGGCGCTGGCCGCGTGCCTTGAAGGCCTTGCCGAGCAGCCGCTCGGACGTTTCCACGGCCGCTTCGGGGGTCATCGCGACGTCGACGGCGTCGGGGCCCTCGACTTTGACGGCGCCATTGACCGCCTCGACGTCACTGGGCTCGTCGTAGACGGGAAGTTTTTCACTGGTCATCAATGCCTCACCGACAACAGTTGCATGTAGCAAACAAACGGGCGAGGAGCAGGGCCGTTCCGGCTGTTGCGTCGGCTCAACGACAGTCAGCGCATCTCCGCCGCCGGTCCGATGACCGCGCACGCGATCTTGGCGCCGCTGTTGCCGCTCGGCTGGCTGACATAATCGTCGGCCCCAGCGTGGATGAGGATCGCCGCGCCGTCGGCATCGAGCAGCTGGGCCATGGTGGCATTGGGCAGGACGACCGTCTGGTTGAGGACGCCGTTGGCCGCGACGGTGACGTTAGGCAGGTCGCCGGCATGCGGACCTTGCGGGTTGTTGAGCCCGTGCTGCCGCCCGGTCGGGTTCCAGTGCGTCCCGGCGCTGGCGAAGTCTGGTGGGTCGCAGCGGCCGATCGGGTGGACGTGGATGGCGTGGATGCCGTGAGGGAGGCCCGACGCGCTCACCCGGAAGCTGACGCCTCCGCTTGTCTGCCAGGCAACGACGGTGCCGATCTGGCGTCCGCTTGAATCGATCAGCGGCATCGGCGTTCCGCCGGCCGGCTCGCGAGCCGTTTCGCAGGCCGTGAGCGCTGCTGCTGCCGCAGTGAGGATCAGAATTGTTCGCATGTCCGTGAAAACTCCTCAGGCTCGTGCTGGTTCAGCGCCCGCGGATCGCTCGGCGCGCTTGACGGCGAGGCGGAGCCACAAGGGGATGGTCAGCAGCGCGAACTGGCTGAGGCGCGGGACGAAAAACGCAAGCAGCAGCGCCAGCGCGGCGCCGGCTGTCACGCCCCACCCGCGACCGCGAATGCGGGCGATGGTCAGCGCGTCGGCGTCCTCGTCGACCACCGGCGGGCTGGTCGCCATCCGCACCAGGCGGATGTTGAGCAGGCCGGTCGCGAGCAGCACGACGTCGTAGAGGATGGTCGGCACGCGCTCGCCCATGTTGAGCCCCATGTAGGCGGTGGCGAAGGGCATGAAGACGATGGCGGCGAGCATCATGATGTTGGGCCCGACGAGCCGCGGCGACCAGTGCCGGGCGAGGGTGAACGCGCGGTGGTGCCCGGCCCAGAAGGCGCCGATGACGAAGAAGCTGATGAAGAAGGCGACGAAGCTCGGGATCAAATTGGCGAGCGCGATCAACTGGTCGCGGTCGCTGACGTGGAAGCCGAGGTGCGGCGGGCGGACCTCGAGGATCAGCAAAGTGATGGCGATGGCGAACACCGCGTCGGAGAAAAAGATCAGCCGCTCGAGCGGGTGCGAGTGCGACGGCTCGGTCATTTTGCGGGTTCCACTTTCACCAGCATCGTGCCCTCGCCGACTTGCGCCCCGGCCTTAGCCGAGAGCTCGACGACCGTCCCGTCGAACGGCGCGGTCAGCGCGTGCTCCATCTTCATTGCTTCGAGGGTGAGGAGGCGCTGTCCCTTGGCGACCTTGTCGCCTTTCTTGACCTCAACTGCCGTCACCCGCCCCGGCATCGGCGCCTCGACCTCACCGTCGTGGACGCCGTGGGAAGTGCCGGTGCCGCGCGCCGCAAGGCTGAATTCGTACGCTTGGCCTTCAGCAAAGACGACGACGCGTTGCTCATCGGCGAAGCCGGAGAATTCCGCGATCTCGTCATCGTCGCCAAGCTCGACGACTTGGCCGTCCAGAGCGACCGCAAGCCGGGGCGGCGCATTGAGCCTGAGCCCAGCTAGATTCGGTAACGGAGCCTCGTCCTCCGCAGCGAGGATCGCGATCGCCACGGCCGCGCGCTGAATCGATTCATCGGGCTCGATGTCCGGTACCAGCTCCTCGAGATTTCGCTCGATGAAGCCGGTATCAAGCCTCGCGGCTTCGAAATCCGGATGCGTCAGCGCGTTGAACAAGAAGCCGGCATTGGTTCGGACTGGCCAGACCTCGGCGCCGTCGAGGATCGCCGCGAGCTCATCGATCGCTTCGTCGCGATCCTCACCGCGCGCGATCAGCTTGGCGATCATCGGATCGTAGAAGGGCGAAATCGCATCGCCTTCCTCGACGCCGGTTTCGATCCGGCCGTCCTCGCCCAAGTCGAAATGCTCGAGCCTCCCCACGCTCGGCAGGAAGCCTTTCGCCGGATCCTCGGCATAGAGCCGCGCCTCGATCGCGTGGCCTCTGATCGTCAGCTCGTCCTGCCTTTTCGGGAGCTTCTCGCCCGACGCCACGCGGAGCTGCCATTCGACCAAGTCCTGCCCGGTGATCTTCTCGGTCACCGGATGCTCGACCTGCAGGCGGGTGTTCATCTCCATGAACCAGATGCGGTCGGCGCGAAGGCCCTCCGACGCGTCGGCGATGAACTCCATGGTGCCGGCATTTTCGTAATTGACCGCCTGCGCGGCGAGCACCGCGGCGCCGCACACCGCCTCGCGCGTCGCTTCGTCCATGCCCGGCGCGGGCGCTTCCTCAATCACCTTCTGGTGGCGGCGCTGGAGCGAGCAGTCGCGCTCGAACAGGTGGACGACATTGCCGTGGCTGTCGCCGAACACCTGCACTTCGATGTGGCGCGGCTGAGGCACGTATTTCTCGATCAGCACGCGGTCGTCGCCGAACGCGCTCGCGGCCTCGCGTTTCGCGCTGTCGAGCGCGTCGTCGAACTGGGCGGCCTCGTCGACGCGGCGCATGCCTTTGCCGCCGCCGCCCGCGACCGCCTTGATCAGCACCGGATAGCCGATTGCACCGGCTTCTTTTTTGAGATGCTTGGGGTCCTGGACCTCGCCGAGATAGCCGGGAGTCACCGACACCCCGGCTTGGGCCATCAATTTCTTCGCGGCGTCCTTGAGGCCCATGGCGCGGATGCTCGCCGGCTTGGGGCCGACCCAGATCAGGCCGGCGTCGATCACGGCCTGCGCGAAATCGGCATTTTCCGAGAGGAAGCCATAGCCCGGGTGGATCGCCTCCGCCCCTGTCGCCTTCGCGGCGGCAATGATCTTGTCGCCGACGAGGTAGGATTCGCGCGGGGGCGACGGCCCAATATGCACCGCCTCGTCGGCCATGCGAACGTGCAGCGCCTTGGCGTCGGCATCGGAATAGACTGCGACCGTGCGGATCCCGAGCCGCCGCGCCGTGCGGATCACGCGGCACGCGATCTCCCCGCGATTGGCGATGAGGAGAGAGGCGATCACAATTCCTCCCCGGCACGGGGAGGGGGACCGCGACGCGCAGCGGCGTGGTGGAGGGGGCCCACGTCGATGCAGGCCGCGACGATTCCGGTGACCACTGCGTCCAAGTCTTGCAGCACATCCTTCGCGGCAATGCGCATGACGTCGAAACCATCACGTCGAAGCAGCGCATCGCGCGCAGCATCACGGCGCGGCTGGTCGCCCCGGTTATGCGCTTCGCCATCCACTTCGATAACCAACCGCCGCGCGAGACACGCGAAATCCACGGTGATCGGCCCGATTGGGAACTGGCGCCGAAATTTCAGACCGTCAGCACACTTTCGAAGCGCTTGCCAAAGCAGCACTTCCGGCAAGGTCATGT
>JBDTZJ010000104.1:0-6396 GCA_040005255.1 Sphingomicrobium sp. | reverse complement strand
CGGCGCAGGCGCAGATCTTCGCGATCATGCCGTGGTTCCTGGTGTTCATCATGGCGCCGTTCGCGGCCGGGCTGCAGCTCTACTGGATGACCAACAACATCCTGACGATCGCCCAGCAATGGCACCTTTACCGCAAGTTTGGATTGCACCTGTCGGACACGCACCCGGTCCACACATGAGCAAGTCAGCGGAACAGGAACTGACCGAGCGCGCACGCAAGCTATTCGCCGGCCCGGTCGAATTCCTGAAGTCAGCGCCGAGCCTGCAATTCCTGCCTGACGCCGACGCGCCGGAAATCGCGTTCGCCGGACGGTCCAATGTCGGCAAGAGCTCGCTGCTCAATGCGCTCACCAACCGCAAAGGGCTGGCGCGGACCTCGAACACGCCCGGCCGCACGCAGGAACTGAACTTCTTCGACGTCGGCGAGCCGCTCCAGCTGCGCCTGGTCGACATGCCGGGCTACGGCTTTGCCGAAGCGCCCAGGGACTTGGTCAAGCGCTGGCGACACCTGATGAACGATTACCTGGGCGGCCGCGGGGCGCTCAAGCGCGCGCTGGTGCTGGTCGACTGCCGCCACGGCCTCAAGGAGGTCGACCGCGAGATGATGCGGATGCTCGACGATGCGGCGGTCAGCTATCACATCGTCCTGACCAAGAGCGACAAGGTGAAGTCCGCGGGGCTCGGCGCGCTGTACGAAACGACGATGGTCGAGGCGGCAAAGCATCCTGCGGCTCACCCCGCCATCTTCACGACCTCGAGCGAAACGGGTAGCGGGATCGCCGAACTTCGGACCGCGATCCTCGAAGCGGCCACCGTCTAGGAGCACGCCTTGTTCAAGCTGATCATCGGCAACCGCGCATATTCGAGTTGGTCGATGCGCGGCTGGCTGGCGTGCAAGCAGTCCGGCGAGGAGTTCGAGGAACTCGTCGTGCCGATGTTCGACGCCGACTGGGAGCAGCGCCGCGAAGGCGACGAGTTCGCGCCCTCGCTGGGCAAAGTGCCGATCCTGTGGGACGGCGAAATCGTCGTCTGGGACAGCCTCGCGATCATCGAATTCCTCGCCGACCGCTACGGCAGCGCGCTGTACTGGCCGGAGGACGAGGGCGCGCGCGCCGTTGCCCGCTCAATGTCGGCCGAGATGCACTCCGGCTTCGCCAACCTGCGGCGCGAGCTGCCGATGAACGTGCGCAAGAGTTTCCCGCCCAAGACGCTCAGCGATGAGGTGCGCAGCGAGATCGACCGCGTGTTGCAATTGTGGGCGCAGGCGCGCGCGCGCTTCGGCGGCACGGGTGACTTCCTGTTCGGCGACTGGTGCGCTGCGGACATGATGTACGCGCCGGTGGTGACGCGCTTCATCACCTACGGCGTCGCGGTGCCGAGCTTCGCCGGGGTCTACATGAAGCACGTCCTGTCGCAGCCCGACGTCGCCGAATGGATCGACAAGGCCCAGGACGAGCCGTGGGTGATCGAGCAATGGGAGGTTGGCAAGGCGGCCTAGGCCGGGCGCTTGGCCTCCGCGTAAGGCGTACCGTCCTTGTGGGTGAAACCACCTTCGGTGGTCCATATCATGTCGATATCCGAGTATCCGCCGCCGCTGTTCTTTCCCCCGCTCATGCAGATGAAAGTGCAATCGCGGTCGCTCTCGTTGCACAGATGGTGGCCGTTCGTGCTGCCCTTGGGCCAGGCCGCGCAATCGCCGGCGCGCAGGACCGTGCGGCCGTCGTCTTCGACCAGCACGGCCTCGCCGTCGAGCATGACCAGGAACTCGTCCTCGCCATTGTGCCAGTGGCGCTGCGACGACCAGGCGCCAGGCTTCAGCACGACGTGGCTGACGCCAAAGTCGGTCAGCCCGGTGGCGGGCGCCAAGCGCCTGTACCAGCGGCCCTCAACCTGCTGGTTGAAGGGCGGCGGGTAGCCGGTGCGGTTCAGCTGCTCGATGGCGTTGAGGTCGATCTTGGGCATCCCCTGTCCCTCTGCTACGCGGTCCTATGGCCGTTCCGATCGACCCCATCGCGCTTGCGCGCGAGCTGATCAACTGTCCAAGCGTCACGCCCGCGAGCGGGCAGGTGTTCGACATCCTCGACCGCGCGTTGAGCGGTCTCGGCTTCACCGTCCATCGCTGGGTGATGGGCGAGCCGCCCGACGGCCCGACCGAGAATATGGTCGCGATCAAGGGCGAAGGCGGCCCGCATTTCGGCTTTGCCGGCCATCTCGATGTCGTGCCTGCAGGGGAGGGTTGGAACGGCGATCCGTTCGCAGGCGAGATCGTCGACGGGCTCCTGATCGGGCGCGGCGCCAACGACATGAAGAGCGCGATCGCTGCTTACGTGGCCGCCCTGTCGCGACTCGAGCCCAGCGCCGGGACGCTGTCGCTGCTGATCACCGGCGACGAGGAAGGCTATGCGACCTGGGGCACGCCGCGGATAATCGACTGGCTGAACGAACGCAGCATCCGCCCGGATATGATCCTGATCGGCGAGCCGACCTCGGTCGATCGGCTGGGCGACACCGTCAAGATCGGCCGGCGCGGCTCGGTCAACATGTGGATCGAGGTGCCCGGGGTTCAGGGCCATGTCGCATACCCGCACCGAACGACCAATCCGGTGCCGCCATTGGCGCGCGTGATCGCGGCGCTGGACGCGCTCCACCTCGATGACGGCACCGACCAGTTCCCGCCCTCGAACCTCGAGTTCACGGCGGTCTCCACGCCGACCAGCGCGAGCAACGTCATTCCCGGCAGCGCGACGGCGCAGCTCAACATCCGCTTCAACAACCTCCAGCGCGGGGCGGACCTGGTGAAGCTGGTCGAAGACATCGCCGAACGCGAGGCGCCGGGCTCAAAGGTGAAGGCGCGAATTTCTGGCGAGGCGTTCCTGACCCCGCCGGGGCCGCTTTACGACGTTGTCGTCGAGGCGATCGAGGAAGAGACCGGCCACAAGCCCGAGCTGTCGACCAGCGGCGGCACGTCCGACGGGCGCTTCCTCTTCCAGCTCTGCCCCGTCGTCGACTTCGGCCTGCCCAACGCGACCATGCACAAGGTCGGCGAATGCGCAGCGGTGGAGGACATCCGCGCGCTGTCGCGCATCTACGAGCGGATCGTGCGCAAGGTAGCCGGGCCGCGCAGTTAGGGAGCGCTCAGGCGACCGACTTGACGGTGGCGCCGCGACCCTTGCCGGTCCAGGCGAGGAACTCCTCTTCCATCATCGGCGGCGCGAAGACATAGCCCTGGACGGTGTCGCAGCCCATGGCGCGGAGCATGTCGGCCTGGGCGGCGGTTTCCACCGCCTCGGCGACGATTTCGCACTCCACTCCCTTGATCAGGTGGATAACGGCCTGGACGATCACCCGAGCCTTCTCATTGATCTCGATGTCCGCGATCAGCGAGGGGTCGAGCTTGACCCGGTCGAGCGGCATGGCGCGAAGCCGCGCGAGGTTGGAATAGCCGGTGCCGAAGTCGTCGATGGTGATGTGCGCGCCATCGTTGCGCAGCGCCGCGATCTCCTCGAGCACGGCCGCGCTGACTTCCATCGCGGCGCTCTCGGTGAATTCCAGCTCGATCAGCGTTAGCGGAACGTCCGCGTCGGCGAACTCCTGCCGCAGCTTGACGAAGAAATCAGGCCGCTCGACCTGGCGCGGGCTGATGTTGAAACCGAGACGCCCGTCGAAGCCGTCGCGTTGCCAGTTGGCGAGCGTCGCCGCGACCTCGGCGGTGACCCACTCGCCGATCTCGGCGACGAGGCCGGTGCGTTCGGCGACCGGGATGAAGGTGCCCGGAAGTCGCAGGCCATCGCGCGGGTGATTCCAGCGCAGCAGCGCCTCCGCGCCCGCAAGCTCGCCGGTAACGAGGCTCATCTGCGGCTGGAAGGCGAGAACGAACTCGTCGCGCAGCACCGCTTCGGACAGCGCTTTCTCGGTTTCGATTTTCTGCTGGTGCTCGGCGGCGAGCTCGCCGTCGAACAGGCAATATTGGCCGCCGCCGCACGCCTTGGCGCGGTACATGGCGATATCAGCAGCACGCATTAGCGCCTCGATGCTGGCGCCATGCTCGGGACAGATCGCAATGCCGATCGAAGCGCCGATATCGACGCTGTGAGAGCACAGCTCGAACGGTTCGGAGATCGCCAGCACGATCCGCCGCGCGACGCGCTCGACCTCAGCGACCGACTCGATCTCCGGGAAGAAAATCGTGAATTCGTCGCCGGCCAGGCGCGCCAGCAGTGGGCGGGTGCGGGCGCTGCCGGTAAACTCGGCATTGACGACGACGCGCAGGCGGTTGGCGACCATGATCAGCAGCTGGTCGCCACGGGCATGGCCGAGGCTGTCGTTGACCAGCTTGAACCGGTCGAGGTCGACGAACAGCATAGCCGACTTCTCGCCGTCGAGCACTTCGCTCATCAGCTTGTCGGCCTCGGAGCGGAAATGCAGCCGGTTGGGCAGCGAGGTGACGGGGTCGTACATGCCCAGCGCATGGGCATTTTCGATCGACGCGCGAACCTCGGCGAACAGGCTGTCGACGGCCGCTGCGACCTTCGGCATCGTCAACTGGACCAGGGCCGGCGCCGGCGACACGAGGTCGCCGTCCTCGACCGCAAGCAGCCGCTCGCTCAGCGCCGAGAGCGCGCGGGCATTCTCGCTGTTCGGCCGTTCGGCCGCGATGTAGCTGACCAGCAGACAGAATGCGCCGGCCGTCAGGGCGGCGAGGAGCTTCTGATCGAACTCCGTCAGGTAGAGCAGCGCGACCAGCGAAAAGAGGAAGGACGCGGCCCCGGCGACGCACGACAGAACCGCGTTGCTGATCTTCTGGGCCGTGCCTGCGGTCATCGTGCCTGGTGCGCCTCGCGGGGGCGGGATTCCCCCGCCTATCCACCCGCGTTAATGAATCGAGGTTAAGAAATTGTCATCGGCGCGACGGTTTACGTTTTAATATGATGTAGAGGCTCCCGCCGCCCCCGTGGCGCCGGTGGGCGCCGCGCACGGCGGCGATGGCAGAGGCATGACGCGAGGCGGCGAGCCAGTCGTGCACGGCGGCGCGAATCTTGCCCCGCTGGACGGGCGGCTCCCCAGGGCGGTGATGCCCGGTGATCAGCAGCAGCACCCTGTCGCCCCGCGCGATCGCCTGCTCCAGCCCGCGGTCGATCGCGGACCACGCACCATCCAGGTTCAACCCGTGCAAATCGAGGACACGGTCCGGATCGACGGTACCGCCGGCCAGTTTCCTGTCCCAGCTGCCGTCGAGCGTCTTGTCGGCGATTGACAGCGGTTTCGGCTTGGGTTGCGACGGCGGGCTGCTCTTGAGAGCCGGCCTCGGCGATGGAGGGCTGCTAACCCCCTCCGCCGCCTTCGGCGGTCCCCCCGCAGGGGCGGAGCGCGTTTCTCGCGACAGCGGGCGGATCGTCGCCGCGACCCGCGCCCAGAGTTCCGACTCGTCAGGGCTGAGGGAGCGCACGGGCGCCAATGCCCTTCGGCACAAGGACCAGGGCTTCGCCGTTTGCGGACATGCCGCCGGCAATCGTGGCGGCGTCTGCACCGGATCCCCAGAAGGTGTCGAAACGGTTGGGCCCCTTGATCGCGCCGCCGACATCCTGCGCCACCCACAGGCCGTCGACCTCGCGGCGGTCGCTGTGGTGGATATAGACCGGCGCCCCGAGCGGGACGTAATTGGGATCGGCAGCGACCGTCGCGCGCGCAGTCACCGGTACGTTGAGGGCGCCGCGCGGCCCGGGTCCCGTCAATTCCTGGAAGAAGACGTAGGACAGGTTCTCGCGCATCAGCTCGCGGCCCTGGTCCGGATTGGCGCGGATCCAGTCCCGGATCGATTGCATGTTGGCGCCGCCGGGCGGCAGGATGCCGCGGTCGCGCAGCAGCCGGCCGATCGCCACATAGTCGCGCCCGTTCTGGTTGGCATAAGCAAGGCGCAAGACCGTGCCGTCCTCGAAGCGGATGCGGCCCGATCCCTGGATTTCGACGAAGAACAGATCGACCGGATCCTTGGCCCAGGCGAGCTCCAGCCCCTTCCCGGCGAGCGCACCGTCGTCGATTTCGGCGCGAGTGTAGTAAAGGACGCAGGTGCCGGTCTGGTCGATGCGGCCGCGGCCGGTGGTGCCGTCCGGCTTGGTGCAGCGAACGAGGTCGGGCGGAGCGCGGTAGATCGGCGTGTAGCCGGGCTCCGGCGTCCGCGACCCTTCGATCTCCGGCTCGTAATAGCCGGTCATGAAGGCGCGACCCTCGCCTACCCTCACCCAGTCGAAGCCGTAGTAAAAAAAGCCCGGCGCGAAGCCTGGATCGAGACTGGCCGCCTGCGTGCAGACGCCTTGCCAATCGCTCCCGACAGTCAGGCCGGAAGGGTCAGTTCGGGTGGTTACCACCGGACAGCTGATTCGGAATGCGCTGAGCGCC
>JBDTZJ010000103.1:0-6462 GCA_040005255.1 Sphingomicrobium sp. | reverse complement strand
ACCTACGATTATGTGTGCGGCCTGCGCGCCGTCACCTCGCTCGATGGCATGACCGCCGACATCTATCCGTTCGATGCGGCCTTCCTCAGCCGCGTCGCAACCCGCGTCGTCAATGAGGTCAACGGCATCAACCGCGTCGTCTACGATTACACGTCGAAGCCTCCCGGCACGATCGAGTGGGAGTAAGGGCTGCCTAAGCAGGCAAGCCGCAGGGGAGGGCGCGATGGAAATGTTCAGTTACGTGATTGTGCTCGCCTCGGTGATCATCGGCCTTGGCATCACGCACCTGCTGACCGGCGTCGCCGGCATCGTCCAGCACCCTGGCCGCGCGAAAGTCTATTGGATCCACCTGCTGTGGGTCGGCGCGACGTTCCTGCGCGCGATCTTCTGGTGGTGGTTCGAATTCGCTTTCTCGGCGGCCACCTGGACCTTCGCGCTCTATTTTTTCGTCCTCTGCTATGCCTTGCTGATCTATCTGTGGTGCGCGCTTTTGTTCCCGCGCGATCTCGTCGGCTATGACGGCTACAAGGATTATTTCTACTCGCGCCGCACATGGTTCTTCGGGGTCGGCCTCGCCGCCACCCTGGCCGATATCGCCGACACCCTGCTCAAGGGCGTTGGTCACTTCGTCTCGCTTAAAACGCCATACCTGCTTGGGGAGGTGGCGTTGACCACATTCTTTATCATTGCGCTGCGCACGCGCAACGAGCGCTTCCACGCCGCCTTTGCGATATTCGCGATCTGCTGGCTCCTGATTTACCCGCTGACGAACTTCGAAACGGTTCAACAAGGCGCGATTGCCGCGGTTAACCAGTGACTTGGCGTTAAACGATGGATTGACTCTTGAGTTCTATTCTTGCTGTTCAGGGTCAACGAAGTAACAAGCTGGAACGGGCTGGTGCGGACAATCGACAAACTTCTGATCGGGATGATGATGGCGACACTCGCAGCTTGCCAAACGGCGCCCGCGCCGAGGGTCGCGGCGAGCAACGTGGGCGCCCCCGCGTCGAGCGAAATCCCCTACCACTGGACAGTCGGCAACGCGCCGCAGGCCCACAAGGACATGGTCGCGGAGTTTGGCAAGGTCGGCCTCAAGCCGGGCGAATATGTCTGGGCGGCAACCGCGCCCCGTGAAGGCGACTCCCGCATCGTCGTCGATCTGCTCACCCAGATGGCCTACGTCTATCGCGGCGACAAACTGATCGGCGCGTCATCGATGTCGAGCGCGAAAACCGGTCACATCACGCCCTTCGGCTATTGGACGATCCTCGAGAAACGGCCCTTCTACCGTTCGAAGAAGTACGACAACGCGCCAATGCCATTCATGCAGCGCATCGACGACTACGGCATCGCCTTCCACGGCGGAGTGAACCCCGGCTATCCCGCGAGCCACGGCTGCATGCGGCTGCCGATGAAATTCGCCGAGAAGCTCTACTCGGTCACCAAGCTCGGCACCAAGGTCGTGATCGAGGGCTAAGGCGCCTCAGCGCCAGAGATTGGTGCGCGCGAGGTCGATGACTTGGTCGCCGCGGCCGCTGAACACGGCCTTGAGCATGAATAGCCCGAAGCCCTTGACCATTTCGGCGCTGATCTTCGGCGGCATCGACAATTCCTGCCGGTTGACGACGGCGTCGACCAGCACCGGCCCCTCATGCCCCAGGGCTTCGCCGATGCCCCGCTCGACGTCGCCGGGATCCTCGAGGCGGATCCCGCGAACCCCGGCGGCCTCGGCCATGGCGGCGAAATTTGGGTTCTGGAGCTCGACCCCGAAATCGAGGAACCCCGCGCTCTTCTGCTCAAGCTCGACGAAACCAAGCGTGCCGTTGTTGAAGACGATGATCTTCACCGGCAGGCCGAGCTGCTTGAGGCTGAGGAAATCGCCCATGAGCATGGCAAAGCCGCCGTCGCCCGATAGCGAGATCACCTGGCGGCCTGGGAAGGCGGCCTGCGCTCCGATTGCCTGCGCCATCGCATTGGCCATCGAACCGTGGTTGAACGAGCCGATCAGCCTGCGCCGCCCGTTCATTTTTAGGTAGCGAGCGGCCCACACAGTCGGCTCTCCGACGTCGCAGGTGAAGATCGCGTCCTCGGCCGCAAGCTCGCTGATGACCCGAGCCACATGTTGCGGGTGGATCGGCGGTTTTCCCGGCGTCCCCACAGCAAGTTCGTCCAATGACTTGCGCGCCTTGGCATAATGGTTGCGCGAGCGTTCGAGATGGCCGCCGTCGCTTTTCTCGGCGAGCAGCGGCAGAAACGCATCGATGGTCGGCCCCACGTCGCCGACCAGGCCGAGGTCGATCCTGCTTTTTCGGCCGAGATTTTCCGGCCGGATGTCGAGCTGGGCGATGCGTGCCTTGTCGGGATAGAATTGGCGATAGGGGAAGTTGGTGCCCAGCAGCAGCAGCGTGTCGCAATCCTCCATTGCAAAATAGCCTGAGGAAAAGCCGATCAAGCCGGTCATGCCGACATCGTAGGGGTTGTTGCCCTCGACATATTCCTTGCCGCGCATGGCGTGGACGACCGGTGCTTTGAGCTTGGCGGCTAGGGCGAGCAGCGCATCGTGCGCGCCGGCACAGCCCGCGCCGCAGAATAAAGTCACCTTGCGTGCATCGTTGAGGAGCTCGGCAAGGGCTCGAAGGTCATGCTCGGCGGGGACGATCAGCGGTTGGCGTGCGGCGAACTCGCCGCTCGTCGGCTCGGCGGCGGCGTGCGCCGTCTGCAAGGCAATGTCCCCGGGGATGACGACCACCGACACGCCGCGCCTGCCGACCGCCTCGCGGATCGCGATCTCGAGCACGCCCGGCATCTGTGTGGGGCTCGAGACCATCTCGCAATAATGGCTGCATTCGCGGAACAGGCTCTGCGGATGCGTTTCCTGGAAATAGCCGCGGCCGATCTCCGCCGACGGGATGTGCGCGGCGATGGCGAGCACCGGCACGCGCGAGCGATGGCAGTCGTAGAGGCCGTTGATGAGATGGACGTTGCCGGGCCCGCAGCTGCCGGCGCAGACCGCGAGGCGACCGGTGAGATGCGCCTCGGCGCCCGCGGCGAACGCTGCGACTTCCTCGTGCCGCGTGTGGACCCAGGCAATTTCCTTCTGGCGCCGCACCACATCGGTGATCGCATTGAGGCTGTCGCCGACGATCCCGTAGATGCGCTCGACGCCGGCCGCGGCGAGCGTGGCGACGAACTGGTCGGCGACGGTATTGGCCATGCTGGTTCTCCGGTTGCTCGCCTACGCAACACAGGTTTGCGGCAGTTGGTGCCGCGCGCGCCCGATGTTTAATCCTCTCGAGGCGCTCAGGCCACGCGCGCCTGTTGCGAATGGACCGGGAGCTGGAGCACGGTCCGCAGACCTGGCTGATTGTCCTCCAGGAGTAGCTGTCCGTTGTGAAGGTGTGCGATCGATTCGGCGAGCGCCAGGCCAAGCCCTGCGCCTTCGTCGGACCGGCTGGTGTCGAGGCGGCCAAACCGCCGCCGTGCCTCGTCTCGCCGTTCGGGCGGGATGCCTGGGCCGCGGTCGGCGACCTCTAGGCGGATGTTGCGCTCGCTCGGCTCGACCCGGATTTGGATCTCCCCGCCCGACGCGCCGTAGCGGATCGCATTCTCGATGAGATTGCTGATCGCCTGGGCGAGCAGCTGCCGGTGGCCCAACAGCGGCACCGGCCAAGCGGGCCGATCGTAGACCAGCGTCGCGCCCCGTTCCTCGACGAGAGGGTCGTACATCTCGGCCAGCTCGGCGGCGAGGTCGCCAACGTCGAACCAGGCGAACTGCTTGCGCCCCGTCAGCGCCTCTGAGCGGCTGATCTCGAGCACGGTCGTCAAGATGCGCATCAGTGAATCGGCCTGGCGGATGACACTGCCGAGCAGCTCCTCCTGTTCGCTCGGATCGCGGGCCTGGGCGGCAGAATGCGCGGCCGCGCGCAGCCTGCTGACGGGCGAGCGCAGGTCGTGTGCCAGGCTGTCGGTGAGGAGGCGCAGCTCCTCCATCAGCGCGCCGATCCGGTCGAGCATCGCGTTGATCTGACGGCCGAGCCGGTCGAACGCGTCGTCGGCGCGCGTCACGGGCACCCGCTGCGACAGGTCGCGCCCGCTGATCCGATCGGCCACTCGCACAATCTCGCCGATTCGTTGTCCGACATAACGGGCGAGGATTAGCCCGCAGAACAGTCCCAGCAGGCCGGCAACCACCAGCGCGATCAGCAACGAGCGCTCGAGGGTGTCGCGGATCGCCAGGCCCTCGCCGGCGATACGGCCGCTGACCAGCCATTCGCCGCTCGGCAGCTTGTGCATCATCAGCGCCGCCTCGCTCGGCGTGGTTTGGCCGCTCAGCCGGATCAGCGCGTTGCGATAGCCCTCGCGGAACCTGAGCAGGGAGGGCGGAACGGCCTGGAGGTTGCCTTCGATCTGGCGGCCATCGCGATCGAGCAGCGCGACGGCCGCCTGCGCATCGCCATAGGTCATGGTGTCTTGAATGGCGTCGCTGAGGGCCGGCTTGCCGCCGGAGCCGTAGACATCGGCGAGCACCTTGCCCTGCTCGATCACCTGTTGATGGAGCGTGGCGGCCGCCTCGTCGTGGGTGCGGTAATAGATGAAGCCGATGACCGCGAGATTCGAGACCAGCGCCAGCAGTCCGGCAAGCAGCGCGATGCGAAGCGTGGTCGACACTCGAGCGACCGTAGCGGCTCAGGCGGCGAGCATGTAGCCCGCGCCCCTCACTGTGTGCAGCAGCGGCTTTTCGAACCCCTCATCGAGCTTGCGCCGAAGGCGGCTGACGTGGACGTCAATCACGTTGGTCCCGGGATCGAAATGATAGTCCCACACTTTCTCGAGCAGCATCGTCCGGGTGACGACGCGGCCTTCGTTGCGGGCGAAATATTCGAGCAGGAGATACTCGCGAGGCTTGAGCTCGAGCTTCTTGCCGGCGCGTTTCACGCTCCGTGACAGCGGATCGATTTCGAGGTCACCGACGGTCAGCCGGTGGTCGGCCGGGTCCAATCGCGCCTCGCGCCGCCGCAGCAGGGCGTTCACCCGCGCCAGCAGCTCAGCGAAGGAGAAGGGCTTCCCCAGATAATCGTCCGACCCACACTCCAGCCCCTCGATGCGGTCGCCGACCGAAGCCAGCGCCGACAGGGTCAGGATCGGGGTCTCGATTCGCGCGGCGCGCAGCGCCTTGAGCACGGAAAGTCCGTCGAGGGCCGGGAGCATGCGGTCGAGGATGATGAGGTCAAAGCTGCCGTCTGTAGCGCGAAACAGCCCGTCCTGACCGTTGGTGGCCTGCTCGACGCTATGACCCTCCTGGGTCAGCCCCTTCGAGAGATACGATGCGGCCTCGCGGTCGTCTTCGATCAGCAGGATCTTGCGTCCCATGATTTCTCATAACCTCAAAGGGGCTCGCGTCGGAAGTGTCGTACGGCGCCGCCTGGGAGTCGTAGGGGCAGCGCCGTACGGCGCCCGGCTTAGCCCTTGGTGGTCGTTGTGGTGGCCTTTTTGGCGGCGGCTTTATGGTGCGTTTTCTTGTGCACCTTTTTGTGCCGATGATGACGGGCCATTTTCTTTTCCTTGGCCTCGGTGGCCGCCGACTCGCCGGCTTCCGATGTCTTTGCCGGCGTCATTTTCGTCGTTGTCTTGGTCGTGCTTGTCGTTGGGGCGGCCATCGCCAGCGTGGCGATCAGCGCGGCCGCCGCCACCGACACAATCAACTTCATCATTGCTTCCTCCTGTCTCCGGCAAGAATGCGCCGGTGACGTGCGGTTACGACCGTCAATTTCTCATGCCGGTGGCGCTAAGGTTACAAGCTGTTCATCCGATGGTTGGCCGCGCGGAGCAGGCGCCGCCGCGCGGCCGAACTTTTCGCGAGTTTACTTGGTCTTCGCAGCGGCCTTCTGCTGCTTCGCCGCCACTCTGGCGGCGCGCTTCTGGGCCTTGGCAGCGGCTTTCTGGGTCTTCGACTGACTCGTGGCCGGCTTGGCGGTCGTTGTGGCGACGGCCGGAGCTGCGACGATGCCGAGTGCAGCGGCGGAGGCGATGAGCAAACGTTTCATGCGATGATTACTCCATTGTTGGTTGAGGCTCGACGAGCCGCGCAGGGGAGTAGCCAGTCCGCACTCTCGTAAGCGTGTCCGCACGATGAAGATGTGTTCATCGCCGCCGACGGCCTGGGCTTTGCGCATGGTGCGGGCGGCGCTAGGCTGGTGCCGAGATGATCGCCCAGAAGACCCGCTATGCGTTGCGTTCGCTGTTGTTCCTCGCCGAAGAGCAGGGCGGCGCTCCGGTCCAGCTTGGGCGGATCGCCGAGACGCAGCGCGTCCCGCCGAAATATCTCGAGCTGATCATGCTCGACCTGAAGAAGGCCGGGCTGGTCAAGAGCGCCCGCGGACCCAAGGGCGGATACCGGCTCGCGCGGGGCGCGGAGCAGATTTCGTTCGGCGAGGTCGTCCGCACGATGGAGGGGCCGATCGC
>JBDTZJ010000102.1:0-6483 GCA_040005255.1 Sphingomicrobium sp. | reverse complement strand
GCTGATCCTCGGCGTCGACCGCTTCATGAGCGAATGCCGTTCGCTGACCAACTTCGTCGGCAACGCGGTCGCGACGATCGTCGTCGGCCGGTGGGAAGGCGCGGTCGACATGGAGCGGCTGCGGCGAACGCTTCGCAGCGGCGGCGAACCGGGCGACGCAGAGAGCGACCGGCTGCAGCTGCAGCCTTAGGGAACCAGCTTCCCGGGATTCATGATGCCGAGCGGGTCGAGCGCCTGCTTGATCGCGCGCAGCGCGTGGATGCGCCCCGGAGGCGCGAGGCGCGCGAACTCGGTGAGCTTGAGCTGGCCAATGCCATGTTCGGCCGAGATCGATCCGCCGGCGGCCGTGACGAGGTCGTCGACCACGCGCGTGATCTTCTCGCCTTCAGCCTCGTACCAGTCGGGCGCGGCGTGGCTGCCGGCGCGGACGTGGAAGTGGATGTTGCCGTCGCCGAGGTGCCCGAAGCCGCTGGCGACGACTCCGGGGAAGGCCGCTTCGACCGTGGCGGCGGCCTCGACGATGAAGGCCGGCATGTCGGCGACCGCGACGGAGATGTCGTGGGCGAGAGTCTGCCCGTCCGCGCGCTCGGCCTCGGAAATGGAATCGCGCAGCTTCCAGAAGGCTTCCGCCTGGGCCTCGTTGGCGGCGAGGACGGCGTCGCCGATGATCCCCTGCTGCATCGCCGCGGCGAGCAGCCGTTCGAGCTCGGCAGCGATGTCGGCAGACGCGTCCGCGGTCGTCGCTTCGACCAGCGCGTGCCACCTGTGCGATCCGGTGAGCGGGGGGCGCGTGCCCGGCACGTGCTTGAGGACGAGGTCGAGCGAATCCTGCGGCACCAGCTCGAAGCCCTCGATGCTGGAGGTGCGCGCTTCGAGGAAGCGCAACAGCTCGAGCGCTTTTGCCGGGCTTTCGACGCCCGTCCAGGCGACGGCGCGCGCCGCGATCGCCGGCACCAGCCTCAGCGCCACCGCGGTGATCACTCCGAGCGTTCCCTCGGCACCGATCAGCAGCTGGTCGAAGCTGTAGCCGCGATTGTCCTTCTTGAGGCCGGACAGGCCGTCGTGGACCGACCCGTCGGGCAGGACTGCCTCAACCCCCGCGACCAGCGAGCGCATCGTGCCGAACTTCAGCACCTGCGTCCCGCCGGCGTTGGTCGAGGTGAGGCCACCGATGGTGCAGCTGCCCCGCGCGCCGAGCGTCAGCGGGAAACGCATTCCGGCCTCGTGCGCTGCGTCGTGGAGCGTTGCGAGGACGACCCCTGCTTCGGCGACCGCCAGCCGGTTTTCCGCGCTGACCGAGCGGATCCGGTTCATCCGCCGCATCGACAGGAGGATTGCCGATCCATCGGCGGGCGGCGTCGCACCGGCCGCCATGCCGGTGTTCCCGCCCTGCGGCACCAAAGGCACACGGTGCTCGATGGCGAGCCGCACGATCTCGGCGACTTCCTCGGTCGAGGCCGGCGCGAGCATCGCCGGCGAAGCCCCGTGGACGCGCCCGCGCCAGTCGCTGACCCACGGCTCGATCTCCTTCGGGTCGGTGATCACGGCCTTGGGCCCGAGCTTCTTGCTCGCCTGTTCGATCAGCTGCGCTTCGCCCTCGGTCATGCGGGCCTGAATAGCGCGCTTGGCAGAACCGCGCGACACCGGCAGATGAGCAGGATGGACCGCCCAAGGATCACCCTCGTTGTCGCCCGCGCTCAAAACGGCGTCATCGGCCGTGACGGCAAGCTGCCGTGGCACCTTCCGTCGGATCTTAAGCGGTTCAAGGACCTGACCATGAACACGGTCATGGTCATGGGGCGAAAGACATTCGAAAGCCTCCCTGGCCTTCTCCCCGGGCGCCGGCATGTCGTCCTGACCCGCGATTCATACTGGCGCGCGGAAGGTGTGCAGGTTGCCCATGATATTGAGGAGGCGCTCACGCTTGCGGCAGGGCAGCCGATTTCTGTCATCGGTGGCGCGGATATCTTCCGGCTATTCCTGCCGCTCGCTGACCGGATCGAACTGACGGAAGTGCTCGCTGACGTGCCCGGCGACACGATCATCGACGACCCTCGCGGGGCGGGAGACTGGCGGATGACGTTTAGGTTGGAACATCCGCCAGCAGACGGTCGACCGGGTTTCCGGTTCGTCAGCCTGCGGAGAGCCTAAGCGGTACCGTCCAGGATGGCGTCGATCTGCGCCGCGACCTCGTCGACCGAGGCCATGCCGTCGACGCGGCGGACCAGCCCCTTGGCGTCGTAAAAGGGCAGGATCGGCGCCGTCTTGGCGCGATATTCGTCCATGCGCGTGCGCACGGTCTGCTCATTGTCGTCCGGCCGCCGCTTGAACTCGGTCGATCCGCACACATCGCACACGCCGTCGACCTTCGTCGGGCGGAAGCTGTCGTGGTAGCCGGTGCCGCACCTGGCGCAGGTGAAGCGCCCGGTGATGCGCTCGACCAGCGCTTCCTCGTCGACCGCGAGCTCGATCACATGGTCCAAGTTGCGGCCTCGCTCCGCGAGTAACTGATCAAGCGCCTCGGCCTGGGGCTTGGTGCGCGGGAAGCCGTCAAAAATGGCGCCGCAGTCAGCGCAAGAATCAAGCCGCTCGCCAATGAGCGCGGTGACGATCGCGTCGCTGACGAGCTCGCCAGCGTCCATGATCGCTTTCACTTTCTCGCCGATCGGCGAGCCGCTCGCGCGCGCCTCGCGCAGCATGTCCCCGGTCGACAGCTGGAGCATGCCGCGCGTTGCCTGCAGCCGAGCCGCCTGGGTGCCCTTCCCCGCTCCCGGCGGGCCAAGCAGGATGATGTTGAACATTCCCGGCGCTCTCCCCTGTACCGCCGTTCGAGTTAGCGCCGGCGCGGCGTGGTCTTGAGCTTCGCCTTCTTGATCAGGTCGCCGTACTGGTGCGCGATCAAGTGGCTTTGGATCTGGCTCACGGTGTCCATCGTCACGTTGACGACGATCAGCAGGCTCGTGCCGCCGAGGCGCAGGTTGGTGAGCCCGGCCTGGGTCGAGAGGAGGTCCGGGATCAGGCAGATCAGCACCAGGTAAGCGGCGCCGACGACCGTGATCCGGTTGAGCAGATAATCGAAATAGGTTTCGGTCGCCTTGCCCGGGCGGACGCCGGGGATGAAGCCCCCGTGGCGCTTCAGATTGTCCGCCGTCTCCTCGCTGTTGAACTGCACCGCGGTGTAGAAGAAGCAGAAGAAGGCGATGCCGACGCCGTAGAGCAGCTCGTAGGCCAGCGAGCCGTGCTGCAGGTAAGTGGTGATGGTGATCAGCCAGTCGCTGGTACCACCCTCGGGCGCGGCACGGTTGCCGGCCCAATTCAGGATGGTCAGCGGCATCAGCAGCAGCGACGAGGCGAAGATCGGCGGGATCACGCCCGCCGTATTGAGCTTGATCGGCAGGTGCGAACGCTCCTGCTGCATGCCGCGCGCCGTCTGGCGCTTGGGATATTGGATCAGCACCCGTCGCTGAGCCCGCTCCATGAAACAAATGAACAGCACCAGCGCGACGGTGAGCGCGACGATGCCGACGACCAAGAGGCCGTTGACGGACCCGGTGCGGCTACCCTCGAGCAGCTGCAAGACACCCTGCGGCAGCCGCGCAACGATACCCGCCATGATGATCAGCGATATGCCGTTGCCGATCCCGCGGCTGGTGATTTGCTCGCCGATCCACATCAGGAACAAGGTGCCCCCGACCAGGCTGACGGTGCCGGCCAGTTCGAACAGCAGGCCGGGCTGGACGACCGCGCCAATACCTTTGCTGACCGACTGGGATTCGAGGCCGCGGATCGCGAGATAGCCCTGCACCAGCGTGATCATCACCGTCAGGTAGCGGGTATATTGGTTGAGCTTCTTGCGCCCGGTCTCCCCCTCCTTGCGGAGAGTTTGCCACGGTCCGTAGAGGGTCGCGCCGAGCTGAACGACGATCGAGGCCGTGATGTAGGGCATGACGCCGAGCGCCACGATCGAGAAGCGCGCCAGCGCGCCGCCCGAGAATGTGTTGAAGATGTCGAGGATGCCGCCGCTCTGCGTTTCGTAGAGCTGGGCCATGGCTGCGGGGTCGATGCCCGGGACGGGGACGAACGACAGCAGGCGGAACAGGATCAGCGCGCCCATCGTGAACCACAGCCGCTTCTTGAGCTCGGTCGCTTTCTGGAAATTCGCGAACGAAATGCTCGACGCGAGATGTTCGGCTGCGGATGCCATCGACTATCTGATCCCCTAGGCTCTGCGGCTCATATAGGCCGCATTGCCGTCATTGCGAGGAGCGGAGAGAGACGGCAATCCATTCAGCTTGCTGGATCGCTTCGCTCCGCTCGCAATGACGATTTAAGCTTTCGACTTGGCGGCCTTGTCGGCGAGCCGAGCCTCGCGAACCTTGCCCTTCTTGGCCGCGGCGAGCTCGGCCGGGTTCTTGCGCTCGATCAGCTCGACCGAACCGCCGGCCTTCTCGACCGCCTCGCGCGCGCCTTTCGACACGCCCGCCACTTTGAACGCGAGCTTGGCCTTGATCTCGCCCTTGCCGAGCAGGCGGACGCCGTCCTTGCCGCCGCGGGCGAGGCCGGCGGCCTTGAGCGCGTCATGGTCGAGCGTGCCCTTGATATCGAGCTTGCCGGCGTCGATCACTTTCTGGATCGCGCCGATGTTCACCTCGGCATAGTCGCGCGCGAAGATGTTGTTGAAGCCGCGCTTCGGCAGCCGCATGTGGAGCGGCATCTGCCCGCCCTCGAAGCCGTTGATCGACACGCCCGAGCGCGCCTTGGCGCCCTTCTGGCCGCGGCCGGCGGTCTTGCCGAGGCCGGAGCCGATTCCGCGGCCGACGCGAACGCGCGACTGACGCGCGCCCTTGTTGTCCTTGATCTCGTTGAGTTTCATGTTCTGTGCACTCGCTTTCGCTTTTGTCGCGCCAACCCCTCTCCCGCTTAGCGGGAGAGGGAGAGACCGCCATCAGGCGGTCGAGGGTGAGGGAACGATGTAGGTCAAGGGCGTCGCCGCTCTTACCCGTACTTCACTCCCCCTCCCCGACCCTCCCCCGCAAGCGGGAGAGGGAGATTCGTCAGGCCGCCTCTTCGACCTTCACCAAATGCTGCACCTTCTCGACCTGGCCGAGCACTTCGGGAGTGCCCTCCACTTCTACGCTCCGGCGCAGCTTGTTGAGGCCGAGGCCGACGAGCGTCGCCCGCTGCGTCTTGTCGCGGCGGATCGGCGACCCGGTCTGGGTGATCTTGATTTTCTTCCCTTGGGCCATCGCGCTTACTCCACCACCGCTTCGGCCTGGGCTTCGGCTTCGGCAGCATGGGCGCCGCCACGGCCGAGCAGATCGGAAACCTTCTTGCCGCGGCGTTGGGCAACCGAGCGCGGGCTCGTCTGCTCCTTCAGCGCCTCGAAGGTCGCGCGGATCATGTTGTAGGGGTTGGAGGTGCCGACGGACTTGGTGACGACGTCGGCAACGCCGAGGCTCTCGAAGATCGCGCGCATCGGACCGCCGGCGATGATGCCGGTGCCGGCCGGTGCCGTGCGGATCGTCACTCGCCCGGCGCCGAAATGGCCAAGCCCGTCGTGATGCAACGTACGGCCGTCGCGCAGCGGGACCCGGATCATCGCCTTTTTCGCCGCCGCGGTCGCCTTGCTGATCGCTTCAGGCACTTCGCGCGCCTTGCCGTGGCCGAAACCGGCGCGGCCCTTGCCGTCGCCGACCACCACCAGCGCGGCAAAGCCGAAGCGCTTGCCGCCCTTCACGGTCTTGGAGACGCGGTTGATGTGCACGAGCTTCTCGATCAGCTCCTCGCCGCCATCATCGTCGCCGCCACGCCCGCGTCCGCCGCGACGGTCGTCCCGACGGCCGCGATTGCCGCCGCCGCGATCACCACCGCGGCCGCGTCCGCCACCGCGCGGACCGCGGGGACCGCGGCCTTGATGCTCGGCCGGAGCTTCGGGTGCAGGCGCTTGAGCTTCGGGTGCCGGTGCTTGAGCTTCGGCTGCCGGCGCGGCTTCTACGACTGGAGAAGCTTCGGCATTCGGTTCCGCAACCGGCGTTGCCTCGACCTCAGTGTTATCTTTTTCGTCTTGCATTCTAGAACTCCAGTCCGCCTTCGCGGGCAGCGTCGGCGAGGGCCTTGACCCGGCCATGGAACAGGAAGCCGCCCCGGTCGAACACGACCCGGCTGACGCCCGCCTTCTTGGCGCGCTCCGCAAGCGTCTTGCCGACCAGCGCGGCGCCGTCCTTGGTCGCGCCCGTCTTGCCCTTGATGTCCTTGTCCAGGGTCGAGGCCGAAGCGAGTGTCGTGCCCGCCGCATCGTCGATCACCTGGGCATAGATGTGCCGGCCCGAGCGATGGACCGAAAGCCGCGGCTTGCCGGCGGCACGCCCGCGAAGCGCGGTGCGCACCCGGCGGCGGCGGCGGTCGAAAAGGGAGAGTTTCGCCATGGCTACTTCTTCTTGCCTTCTTTGCGGAAGATATACTCGCCGCGATACTTGATGCCCT